>CBDUYG010000131.1:0-7849 GCA_965371385.1 uncultured Myxococcales bacterium
GACACCAGCCCTCGAATCCTCTCGAGCTCGGCGCACGCAAGACTGTGATAGTTCTTCCAGAACTCGTCGTCGTTTTCCATGCGCTTTTCGGGGGCCAGGGTGAGGAACGTCTGGATCGAGACGAGCGGGTTATTGATCTCGTGCGCGAGCCCGGCCGCGAGAGTGCCCAGGGTGCCGAGCCGATCTGCCCGCTGCACCTGATGCCGCGCATTGCGCAGGTCGCGAACGATCCATGCGTTCTCGATCGCGATCACGGCCTGGGTTGCGATGCCGTCGAGCAGAGTCTCGTCATCCGCGCCGAAGCGCCGGCTTCCGCTGCGATTGTCGATCACGAGGGCTCCGATCACCCTTTCCTTGCCCACCAGGGGCACGGCCAGGATCTCGTCGGCGGAGACCTCGACGAGCCAGCTGGAAAGGACCCTCGGCAGCCGCTCGATCTCCTCCACGCGAAGGCTCTGGGAAGCGCCGTCGCGGAGCCCCTTGATGAACTCGGGCGCCGTGTCGTTCGAGATCTCGAGCTGACGCGTGAAGCGCGCCACGTCATCGTCGCCCGGGGCCACCTCCTTCCATTCCATGCGCTGGCCCGAATCGTTGAAGAAGAGCAGTGCGACTCCGTCGAAGCCCAGATCGTGGTGAGCGGCATTCACCAGCACCTTGCTCAGACGATCGATCTCGAGCTCGCGGTGGAGGGTGCGGGAGAGCTGATTGAGCTGGGTCAGCTCACCCACCAGGGCGTCGCGTTCGCGATCCAGGGCGTAGGTCTCGATCGCATGCCTCAGCGTCATGCGCAGATCTTCCGGCTCCCAGGGCTTCGGTACGTAGCGATGGATGCTGCCGTCGTTGATCGCCTCGCTGAGGGTCTGGGCGTCACCAAAGGCGGTCATCAGGATTCGCATCGTTCTCGGATCGAGGGCGCGTGCCCGGGCCAGGAACTCGACGCCGCTCATGCCCGGCATGCGTTGGTCGGAGAGCACCACCGCCACGGGGTTCTCATTCAGGAGCCGAAGCCCCTCGTCCGCATTGCGGGCGGTGAGTATGCTGAAATCGCGTTTGAACGTGAGCTCGAAGATCCGCAGGTTGTCGGGCTCGTCGTCTACGTAGAGAAGCGGAAACTCCCGGTGATCCATGAGGCGCAGTGGGCTAGGACGCATCGGGCTCCCTTCCACGTCGTGCGATGGGCAGGCTCAGTTCGAAGACGCTTCCCTCGTGTGAGGAAGCGGTCAGCTCCAGTTGGCCACCGTGGGTTTCGGCGATCCGGCGACTGATCGATAGGCCGAGGCCGGTCCCCTGCCCATCTTCCTTCGTGGTGAAGAAGGGCTCGAAGAGCTTTTCCTGGGCTTCGGCGGAGAGCCCGGTCCCCTGGTCCCGGATGCGGATTCTCAAGAGGTCATCCTCGACTTCGGCATCGATTCCGATCACACCGCCGTCGTCCTGCATCGACTCGGCAGCGTTCTTCAACAGGTTGAGGAGCACCTGATTGAAAGCGCCGCTGTCGATATCGATCTGGGGAAGCTCGTCGGGGAGTGCGAGATCCACCGTGACTCCCGACTCGCTCAAGAAGAACGTCAGCAGGTCGATCGTCGATTGGAGTCCCTGCCCGGGATCGATGAAGGTTCCCCGCCCGCGCGAGGGCGCGGCAAAGTCCCGCAGCTTCGAAACGATCCCGTGAGTGCGAGAGAGTCCGTCGGTGATGATCCCGAGCAGCTCGGCAATCGAGTCCTTGAGCTCCACCAGCTCCTCGTCGTCGATCCTGTCCCCGCTCTCCACATCGGCCCGGACATCGCCCTGCCGCCGCAGGAGATCGCCGACCGGTGCAGCGAGGGCCCGGGCGGCGTTGACGGCGAAATTCACCGGATTGTTGATCTCGTGGGCCACGCCCGCCGCGAGCTCACCCACGGCCGAGAGCCGCTCCGCCTGCACGAGTCGCACCTCCGCATGATGAATTTCGTTCATTGCCTGCTCGAGGGCGCGGTTCTGTTCGGCGAGCTCGAGCTGCAGCTGGCGGCGACCGACGAGGGCACGCACCCGCGCCATCAGCTCGCGCGGATGGAAGGGCTTCGTCACATAGTCGTCGGCGCCCTCTTCGAGCCCTTCGATCTGCATCTCGCTCTCGGCCTTCGACGTCACCAGCATGACGGGGAGACCCGCAAGCTTCGAGTCGGCCTTGATCGCCCGGCACAGATCGATGCCGGACATCTCCGGCATCATCACATCGCTCAGCACCAGCGAGGGCTCGCACTCCTGAACCAGCTTCAGGGCTTCACGCCCGTCACGCGCGGTGCGCACGCGGAATTCATGTCCCACCAGGAACTTCAGGAGCGAGCGCATGTCGGGATTGTCCTCGGCGATCACGACCTCGGGGCCTTCGGCCACGTACTCGCGGTCGGTCAGCTGCCCTTCGTCGCGGTCCACACGTCGCCGCTCCCAACGTACGCCGCTCTCGTCGAGATCGATCGCCTGGCCGCTCGGGACGCCCCGATCGGCTTCGGCTGCCTCCAGGCTATCGCCGAGCTTCACGATCTCCCCATCGACGCCGACCAGGACTCCCTCCTCCGATTCCTCGTCGGGCTCGCCCAGGGGCAGATCGAAGATCATCGTGGTTCCGTGACCCTCGCCCTCGCTCTCTCCCCAGATCCGGCCGCCGTGCAGCTCGACGAGCTCGCGTGCCAGGGAGAGACCGATTCCGGTGCCCTCGTGGCGACGCGTTGCCGACGAGTCGATCTGCGCGAAACGATCGAAGATCGAAGCGATCTTCTCCTGCGGGATTCCGAGTCCGGTATCGCACACCGAAATTCGTATCCCCTCATCGGTGGTCCCGGCCGACACCAGGATCGAATCGTCCGGCTCGGTGAACTTGATGGCGTTTCCGAGCAGATTGACCACGATCTTCTCGATCGCGTCGGGGTCGGCGTAGACGACGGGCAGATCGTCGAAGCCCTGCATCGTTAGCTCGATGCGCTTCTGCTCCGCCAGGGGTTGCGCTCCATCGACCAGATCCGAGACGATCTTCTGGAAGTCGACCGACCTGCGGTGGATCGTGTATCCCTCGCTCTCCACCTTCGAGAGGTCGAGCAGGTCGTTGATCATCTTGAGCAGGCGCCGGCCGTTCGAATACATCGTATCGAGGCTGCGCGTCACCTCGAGTGAGAGGAATCCGTAGTCACCGGAGCGCAGGGCATCGAGGGGCGCGAGGATCAGGGTGAGGGGCGTGCGCAGCTCGTGGTGGACGTTCGCGCTGAAGCGGGACTTCGCCTGATCGAGCTTCCGCAGCTCGTCGCGTGCCCGCTCGAGCTCTCGCTGCTGCTTGAAATCTGCAAAGCGAAGGCGATCCACGTAGTGACAAGCGAATGCGCCCTCGAGCACCGCCGTCCCCAGGAAGAAGAGGTTCTGCACGAAGGTCTCGAGGATGACCGGATCCGAGTTGTAGATGGGCAACGCGGCGAAGCCGAGGAAGTAGATCATTCCCAACGAGATGCACTGCTTCGGCGAGAGGGGCAGCAGCACGCCCTGCCCGATCGCCATCAAGATGAGCCCCGCGTAGTAGCCGCTCGTCGATCCCCCGGTCGCATTGACCATCATCAAGAGAACGAATGCTCCGGCGCTGACGCCGGCAACCAGCGACAGCATAGGCTGACGCTCGGCCGTCCAGAGATAGACCGCGACGAGAAGCACGTTCAGGACGAGGCGCGCGGGAAGGAAGATCTCGAAGTGTTGGGGAAAGAAGAGCCAGTCGGCCGGGATGAAGATGAAGGTCTGGAGCAGGAAGAATATCAGTGCGCAGGCGCGCACCCCTTTCGGCAGGAGATCCTCTTCGCAGCGCCTGCGAAAATCGCGATACAGAGACACTTCTTCCAGCACAGCTGTAGCCATCCACGTGCTGTTCGACATGGACCCGCCCAACCTTGAGGGGAATCGGGCACTTCAGTGTGCGGATTGCCGGGAAGAGTTTGGGGCTCGGTCCCCCCACTGGAGGAGCAGCATTGGAAGCAGAAAGAGGTCCGCAAGCAGACAGAGGACCATCACACCGGCAGTGATCACGCCGAGATTTCGCGTATAGGTGAAGCTCGACACTCCCAGGGTGGCGAAGCCGGCTGCCACGATGACGGTGGTATAGACGAGCGGGCGAAGGACCAGGGCAAAGGCCCCTTCCAGCGACTGGAAAACGCTCGCTCCCGAGATGCGACAGCGGTGAAACTCCGTCAGCTCGTGGATCGTGTCGTCCACAGCGATCCCCAGGGCTAGGCTCCCGACGAAGACCGTCCCGGCATCGAGCGGCACACCCAGGAGCCCCATCGCGCCGAACGCCACCGCGAGGGGCAGTGCGTTCGGAATCAGCGCCAGGAGCGCGAGCCAGGGCTGGGAGAAGATCATCAGCATGATCAGCCCGATCGTCGCGAGCGCGAAGAAGAGCCCGCGAATCTGCCCCTCGGCGATGCGATCCTCCGAGCGCGCATACTCGTACATGATTCCCGTCGTCTGGGCTCGCGTGCCCTCCGGGCCGTTTTCCCTCCACCAACTCTCGGCCTCGGCCGAAACGGCCATGAGCGCCCCGGAGCCGTTGTTATCCACCCGAAGCAGGACGTTGGCGGCGCGATGGTCCGGCGTGATGAGGTCGTAGTAGTAGTCCTTCGACGCGAGCAGCAGCAGGTACTGCTCGATCACCTCCTCATCGCCGGGCAGGGGCTGGGCGGGATCCTCGTTGAATCCGCCGTTGAGCTGACGCAGCAGATCGGCGATCGAGAGCACCTTGCCCATGTCGGGAAGCCCGGCGAGATGGGCCTGCAAGCCGTCGATCGCCGCCAGCACCTCCGGCTCCGCAATGCTGCGGTCGCCCACGGTCTCGATCACCACGTTCATGGGGCTGATTCCGCTCAGCTCTGCGCGAATCTCGTCATAGGAGGTGCGGATCGGATCGGAGGCGGGAAAGAGCAGGACGGCGTCGGTCTCGACGTGAACCTGCGAGATACCGAGACCGGCAACCACGAGCAGCGCGGTGCCGGCGAGCGCGATCCATCGCGGATGACGCGCCACGAAGCTCACGAGCTGGCTCGCGGCCTTGGGACCCAGCCAGCGCTCGTGCCGGCGAGGCCTGTCGGGCAGGGGCCAGAGCTGTAGAGCCGCGGGCAGGGCCGTCAGGCAGACCGCCACGAGCACCAGCACCCCGAGCGCGCCGTAGCCGCTCACGTCCCGCACCGCCTGGATTCTCACGAAGGACGCCGCGATGAAGCCGATCGCCGTGGTGAGGCCGGAGAGCATGACGGGCAGAGCCACCCGATCGAGGCTGGCTCGCAGCCGCGTCGTGGGCTGCTCGCCCTCCGCGCTCGTCAGGAAGTGCATGCCATAGGCGCTGCCCAGGGCCAGCAGCACCGGAGGCAGGATCACCGTGCTGATGGTCAGCGGCGATCCGAGGTAACCCATGGTTCCCATCACGATCCAGACCGCGATACCGCTCGCGCCCAGGGCCAACACAGGCGCCTGGGGGGTCCGGAAGATGAGGAGGAGGAGGACCCCGATCACGAGCACCGTGAGGGGAACGAACATCAGCAGCTCGCTGCTCGTGCGTGAGGTTGCCGCGATGCGGAAGACCGGCACTCCCGAGCGCACGAGGTGAAACTCGCTCTCGATCGAATCGATATCGGCGAGAATCGCTCCGTACTCGTCTCCGGCGCCATCCTGAAGCACGAGGTTGATCCCGACGGCGCGTCCATCCGCCGAGATCAGCCCTCCCGGCGCCACGCGATCCATCTCGATGCGCCGGGCCAGCACCCGCTGCTCCTCCTGCGTCGACGGGATGCCGCCTGCGAGGGCAGGCTCGAGGGAGAGATCCCCCTCTGGCGTACTCTCGATCAGGGGGACGGTGGAGAGGCTGTCGACGCGCCGGACACCGGGCAAGCGGCGGAATCGCTCGCTCAAGAGCGAGACCGCCTCGAGTAGCTCCGGGTCGTAGGGCTCTTCGCTGCGAAGCATCACCACGATGATCTCGTCGCCGCCAAAGCTGCGCTGGGTGGCCTCGTAGTACTCCCACTTCGCGCTCTCCCGATCGAGCAGGCTGTCGGTGGACGTCTCGATCCGAAGGCGAAGAACTCCGGGAGTCAGCAGCAGACAGACGCCGAGCCAGAATGCGAGGCAAAGTGCCGGGTGGCCGAGAGAGACGCGAACCAGGGCACGCGGCAGCCTGCTTCGCTCGTCGAGCTTGGATTCCGGATCCGTAGGACTCTCCTCAGCCACGCACGGCGGAGAGCACGACAGCCTGGGGCGGATCGCCCAGGCACCGTTGGCTGCGAATTTCTTCGAACCCGGCCCGGGAGACGAGCTCGATGAACTCGTCCGGATCCCACATCTGGAACGATCCCGCTTCCTCGAGCTCGAGGATCCTGGCCGCATCATTGAGAAAGCTTCGCGCGAGGGCCGGGAGGTTCTTGCCCGCGGCCTCGGGCAGTCGCCCGACATCGCCGGCGATCTGGACCTCGGCGAGGCTGTCCATGTAGAGCCGCGAGAAGTCGGCGTCCCGGCACAGACTCGAGATCACGAGGCGCCCGCCCGGCCGCAGGATGCGATGAATTTCGCGCAGCAGGAGGATCGGGTAGTCGACGTAGCTGATCAACAGGGAGGCGAGCACAGCGTCGAAGCTCCCGCTGCGTGCTGGAATCCCCTGATCGCCGTTCATCAGGTCGAGGTCGCACTCGGCGTATTGAGTCTCGATCCCGCAGAGGCCCGGCGAGTGGGCAATACGAGTCCGGGCCCGGCGCAGTCCTTCGCGCACGCAATCGAACTCCTGGATCTGCAGGTTCCCGGGTCGCCCGGCGCGGCGCCCGAGCTGGAGCGGAAAGGAGCCGGTGCCGGAGCCGAGATCGGCCACCACGTCGCCCTCGCCGAGGTCGAGAGCGTCGATCTGGCAGTCCATCATGCGCCGGTAGTGGCTGCCATGGGTCATCAGCTCGATGCCCAGGGAGCCGTCGCGGCCCAGCAGATAGTCGCTCCAGAAGGCGCGCAGATCGATATCGGGCGCTCGGCGGCGTCGTCCCTCGGAGAGCCAGCGCCGGCGCACGTCCCGCGGATCCGCGGGCACCGGTGCCGGAGCGTCCTGCCACAGCATGCGCCCGACCTCGGCCGCGACACACTGGAAGGTGTCGGACGCCTGTTTACTCGATCGAATCTGATGACCGGTCGGAATCGTGGCCAGGCGCCGCCGGCTCTGATCTCCCTGGGAGAGCACGTCGCGGACTCGTTCGAGATCCATCCAGGCGTCGTGCTCGCCGTGAAACCAGGTGACCGGGATCCGGATCTTCGCGAAGTCGCGCCGGGAATCCTCCAGAAACACCATTTCGTGCTCGTTCGCATCGACGCCGATACGGTCGGTATCCACCGCGACCCCGAGCAGCTCCTGCATTCCGAAGCGCAAGCCCTGCTCGAAGCCCGCCGCGAGATCGACGCCGCCGGAGATCGCGCGAATCGCCGACTGCATGTCGGGCGAGCCGACCACGCTGATCCAGTTCGCGATGCGACGCCCTTCGTCCAGCGCCACGGCCCGGCGGCTGGAGATCGCCGCGATGCTGAAGCTGACCAGGGTCACCGATGAGGGACAGAACTCGTCGTGGGCCTCGAGGTAGTCGAGGCTGGCATCGATGTCCCGGACGCCCTGGGAGAACGTGAAGTGGTGATACTCCCGGCCCGGCAGCCGACACAGGGGGTCGTTGTGCGACTCACCGCGCTGGCGCACTCCGTCGAAACGCAGCACCGTCACCGGCTGCCCCCAGCTGCGAAAGCAGGACACGATCGTGCGCGCCAGGGGGAGCAGGGATTCCTTCGTCTGGCCCCACCCCGTCGGAATCAGGACCGCGGGCGCGCC
>CBDUYG010000132.1:0-7829 GCA_965371385.1 uncultured Myxococcales bacterium
AAATCGTCGAGCACGCTCTCGCGTGCGCTCGTGCGGCGGGCGCCGACCAGGCCGACGCCGTGATGATCCGGGGGCGCTCCCTCGAGGCGCGCCTGCGCGGCGACACCACCGACTTCGTCAAGCAATCCCAGGAGCAGATCCTCGGCATCCGGGCCCTCGTGAAACGGGACGGCGGCATGAGCAGCGCCACCACGTCGACGAGCGACCTGGCTCGCGACGCCGTCCAGCGTATGGCCGCAGAGACGGTCGCCCTGGCCCGCGCTACCGCATCCGATCCGATGGCCGGCCTGCCCGAGGGAGGCTTCGCGAGCGACCACCCGGACCTCGACCTCTTCGACCCCGCCGATCAGGGAGTCAGCATCGAAGATCGGATCGAGCACGCGCGCCGGGCTGAAGCGGCCGCACGGGACCTCGACCCGCGCATCACGAACTCCGAGGGGAGCCAGGTGGGCTCGGACTTTGCGTCGATCGCCTACGGCAACTCGGCAGGCTTCTTCGGCGAATATCAGTCTGCCTCCCACTCGCTCTTCAGCGAGCCCATCGCCTCCCAGGGCGATTCCATGCAGCGCGACTATTGGATGACGGTGAGCCGGCGCCTCTCGGGCCTCGATTCCCCCGAGAGCGTCGGAAAGGCGGCGGCAGAACGAGCGCTCCGGCGCCTGGGCGCCCGGCGCGCACCGACCTGCGAGGTGCCGGTGATCTTCGAGCCCCGGCTGGCGGCCGGCCTGGTGCGCCAGGTCGCGGGTCTCGTGAGCGGTTACGCGGTCTATCGTCAGGCCTCCTTCCTGTGCGAAAAGCTCGGTGAGAAGATCGCCGCCGATACGATCACCATCATCGATGACGGCCGACGGCCCGGGGGCCTGGGCAGCCGCCCCTTCGATGGAGAGGGCCTCGCGACCCGGCGCAACGTGATCGTCGCCGACGGCCGCCTCGAGACCTGGCTGATGGACAGCTACTCGGCCCGCAAGCTCGGGTTCGAATCAACCGGCAATGCCTCCCGCGGCGCCGGCAGTCCTCCGAGCGTGGGTACGACGAATCTCTGGCTCGAGCCGGGAGATCAGAGCCTCGAGGAGATGATCGCCTCGACCGAACGCGGGCTCCTGGTCTGCGAGCTGATGGGAATGGGATTCAATCCCGTCACCGGCGACTACTCCCGCGGTGCCGCCGGCATGTGGATCGAGGGCGGCGAGATCGCCTATCCCGTCGAGGAGATCACGATCGCGGGGCACTTCGCTGCGATGCTCGAGAACATCGACGCGATCGGATCAGAGATACTCTGGCTGGGTTCCGTCGGCGCGCCGCCTCTTCGTATCGCCAGCATGATGGTGGCGGGAGACTGACCCCGGGGCGGCCTGTGTCCAGCAAGAACAACTCGTTCAGCTCGCTGATCTCGTCCATCCCAACCCCTTCATCGATTTCGATCGGGCGAAGCCGGATCTCCATCGGCGAGATTCCCTGGGTCACCGTGGCCCTGATCGTGGCTGCGATTGCGCTGACCGGGATGCCGCCCTCGGACGTTCGGCCGGGAGAGCCGGCTCCCGATCCATTCGTGGAGGCGAGCCTCTACTGGCGCAGCCATCCTCACGTCGCCGTCTCCCCCCGCTTCATCGATCGGGTCGTGGAGTCCCTGCCCGACACGAATCCAGTTCTCGCCCGAGAAGCCCTGCGTGAGCTGGGCCGGCGAAATCGGCCGGTCAATGCGCAACAAAGGGAGACGGAGCAGGCGCAGATGGATGCGCTGATTGCCAGGGTCCGTGTCAGCAACCCGATTCCAGGCGCTGCTCCCGGCACCTCGTGGAGCCTGGAAGGCGCGGCAGCGATCACGGCGAATGCCTTGGCGACCCAGTTGATTCACCCTCTGCCGCTGACACTCGGGGTGAGCATTCTCTTGCTCGTGATATTCGGCGCCAGTGCGGAGATGCGTTGGGGGCACTTCTCCTGCGCGCTCGTCTTTGCCGGTTCCGCGACCCTTGCCGCCCTCGGGCAAGGGCTCGCGGGGTCCGGCTCCACAGCGGGAGATGGCGCTCTGGCGACGACCTCGGCTCTTGCGCTGAGCCAGCTTCTCGGACCGACAACGGGCGGCTTCACGGCGTACGGCTTCCGCCCTTCGCGCAGGGGAATCGAGCTCCTCACCCTCTCGCTTTCGCGTTGGATGGCCGCCGCCTGCTGGATCACGCTCACGCTCGTCGCATGCGTCGCGGGCCTCGTTTCGGTTGGAGGCTTTCCGTACTTCTCGCTCGCGAGCGGGCTCGTGGTCGGGCTCGGCCTCCGCCTGCTCGCCCGGCGCAACGCGACCGGGAGCGAAGTGACTTCGGAGGAGCATGAGGAGAAAACGAATCCCGTCGAGCTTCCCGAGCCCGCCGCGATCGATCCAACGCCATCACCCCAGCCACCTTCCATGGAAGACTGGATCCGTCGGGTCGAAGAGGATCCGGCCGACGTCCAGTCCGCCCTGGCCCTCGAGAAGCATGCCCATGCAAGCGGAAGACTCGACGAGGCTGCGCCCGTCCTCACCCAGCACCTGGCCAGCCGGATACGACAGGGGGAGCTCCCGGACGCAGCGAAGCTCTGGTGCCGCTTGAATGATCTCGTCGTCGGATTCGGAGTCGGGCTGACGCCGGAGCAATGTGTGAGGCTGATTCCCAAGCTGATGGAGCAAGGGCAGCGTGAGCCGGCGCTGGCGCTGCTCGAGCGAAGCCTGAACGCACCCGCTGCGGAGCGGAGTGCCGGCCTCGCGCTACGAATCCTCGGATTCTGCGAAGAGCTCGATGCTCCGACCACCCCCGAGGCGGCTCGGCGTGCCCTCGCCTTCCCCGACCTCCATCCCTCCAAGCGCGAGAGGATCCAGGCGCTGCTGGGCGGCCCACCCCAGGAAGCGGACGCAGCCATCGAGCGCGAGGCCGAGCAAACCGAAGGAGGTCGCTTGGGCGATCCGTCGGACGATCCTCGCTCGGCTTTCCGAGCGGCTCCTACCCATGCTCCCGCACCCGCCCTCGACGCGCTTCCGGCTTCACCCGAGATCGAAAAGCTCCGGGCGTCCAGCGAGGCGCGGAGCCAGGATCCCGAGGCCTGGAGTCCCGAAGGCGAGCTGGAGATCCCCGACACCTGGGATCGAGAGCCGCCCGAATATCTCGACTCGGCTCCCGAGGCTTCCAAGGCCCCTGCGCTCGACTCGAATGGCGGACTCGACCTTTCTCCCGACCTCGTCACTCCGAATCCAGATGCCACCTTCAAGGCCGTGGGAGGGATGGCGCCGCCTCCGATTCCTACCCGGGCGGCGCGAACGAAAGGCCCGGCGAGCGCCGGGGAGAACCCGACGACCGCGGCTTCCTCGGGCACCCGAACCGCGATTTCCGAAGCCCCTGGCGCGAGCACGCTGGCCGGGCTTCCCCGCTTCGATTCGATTACGACGGTGGATGCGCTTCCGATCGAGCTCGCGAGCGACGTCCTCTACTTTCGGCTCCCCAGTGGGCGGCGGGCCAAGGTCGCCTGGACGGAGATCGAGGCCATCGGCGTCGCGGCCGTGCGCGATCTCTCGCGCAAGCCGGTCGTCGTGATCGACCTGCTCCTGAACTGGAACGAAGCGAGAGATTCGTCCCTGCGCAGCGTCCGTCTGCGCAGCGATCGCTTCAACCCGAGGCACCTGATCGGAGATGTGGAGTCGCCCACCGAAAGTCTGCGCAGCTTCCTGCGCGAGCTCGCATTGCGCACCTCGGCAGAGCCCCTGCCCGACACCGATGCCTCGCGTGGACGCCCCTTCCGCGCCTACCGCCTGCTGCGAGACTACCAGCGTCAGGTGCTCAAGGTGGACTGCTGATCCGAATCCATCGGGCGCGTTTCATCGCACGCGTGGGGGCAGGCTCACTCGGATCCCGCCATGTTGATCAGCGTGCGCAGCACGCTGCTACGTTGGGCTCCGCTGATCAGGTTCTGGGCGTCCTCGTAGAGCGAGGGATCGGTGACCAGAAGTCCAAGGGTGCCGTCGCCGTCGTTGATATGCGCGAGAATGACGTTGAGCTGCGACATCACCTCTCGCCCTTCGTTGGTGAGCTCGCCCGAGCTGGGATCGTAGATCAAGCTGTGAAGCAATCCCCGACCGTTCTCGACCTCCGCGAGGATGCTCGCGAGAGAGGTCAGCGACTCGTCGATCTTCTGGGCACTACCCGTCCCCTGCTGGTTGTAGATCAGAGCATTGAGCAGGCCATCCCCTGTGCGCACGGCCTCGAGAATGTGTTCGAGACTCGAGAGGGAGCGCGTGATGCTCTCGACACCTCCGCCCGAGTACTCGTCGTAGACCAGGCTGTGGAGGAGGCCGTCGCCGCCCTCGAGCTGCAGGATGATGTCGCTCGTCGCACTCACGGCGCTCGCCGCCTTGGCGACCACCCCCTCCTCCTGCACATCGTCGACGACGCGGTTCAAGTTCTCGGCCAGAGCCTGGAATGCGTCGAGGGCACCCGTTCCCCGGGCCAGCACCTCGTAGAGGTTGGTGGGGCTGATGGCCGGGATGTCGTCACCATCTTCGAGAATCCGCCCGTCCGGGGTGCCTACCCGCAGCTCGATGTAGCTGTCCCCCAGTACGCCGATCGTCCCGATACTGGCCACCGAGTTGCTGCGAATGCGCCGCTGAACCTCGAGGTCGATCTGCATCGTGACCAGGATCGGCTCGGGGGAGCCGAGGGGCGTGAACGCGACCCTCTCGATCCGTCCCACCTGCTTTCCCGCAAGCCACACCGGAGCACCGGGGAGCAATCCCTGCACGTTCGAGAAACGCGCCTGGATGCGATAGCGCTCGACGAAGAGCCCGCTCTCGGAGGTGAGCATCAGGATCCCGACGGCGAGGGCCCCTAGGCTGATCAGCACGAAGCCGCCCACGATCAGGCTGAGACTTCGATCACGACTCCCCATGCAGCTCCTCCGCGGCAGCTGGCGCCCGCGCGTGGGCCGGCCGCTCTTCCTCCCCGAGAAATTCGAGGATCTCCGGATCTCGCGAGGACCGAAACTCGTCGGGCGTCATGTCGATGACCAGCTTTCCATCGCGCAGCAGCACGATCCGATCCGAGACCGAGAGACACAGCTCGATCTCGTGCGTGACGACCAGGGAGGTGATCCGGAGGCGCGACTGAAGCTCGTTGATCAGATTTCCGATTCGCCGGCAATTCGCCGGATCGAGGCCCGTGGTCGGCTCATCGTAGAGGATCGCCTGGGGTCGCAGGGCGATCGCCCGCGCGACCCCGACCCTCTTCTTCATACCGCCGGAAAGCTCGGCGGGCATCTTGGCCTCGATGCCGGCCAGATCGACCGACTCCAGGCACTCGGCGACCCGCTCGTCGATCTCCTCTTCCTTCAGGTCGAGATGCTCGCGCAGGGGGTACGCGACATTCTCGCGCACGGAGAGGGAATCGAAGAGCGCCGAGCCCTGGAACACGTAGCCCACGCGCCGGCGGATATCGATCCACTGACGCTCGCTGTATCCCGTCGCGTCGCGTCCTTCGACGTGAATCGATCCACGATCCGGCCTCAGCAGACCGATCATGTGCTTGAGCATTACCGATTTCCCCGAGCCCGATCCACCGAGGATCGTGAGCACCTCTCCCTCTTGCACGCTGAGGTCGATGCCGCGCAGCACCGCGAGCCCGCCGAACGCCTTGTGGATGCCCGTCAGCTCGATGAAGGTGCCGTGGGCCGGCCCGGAGGCATCCTGATGCTCACTGTGTGTCGACGCTGAAGTCGGCAACGTCATAGCATCATCAAGATCTTCGTGAGGAAGAAGTCGGAGACCAGAATCGAGATCGACGAGTAGACCACGGCGCGCGTCGTCGCCCGGCCGACGCCCACGGTCCCTCCCCTCGTATTGAGACCGAGATAGCAGGCGATCGTCGCGATCAGCCAGCCGAAGACCAGCGTCTTTGCCAGGCTCGAGAAGACGTCCTGCGGGGTCACCACGTTGATGACCGTTTGAAGGTAGAAGTTTGTGGTAATGCCCGCCTGCGCGGCAATCACCATGCCCCCGGTGATGCCCAGCAGGTAGGCGAGCATGGTGAGCAGGGGAAGACCCAGAGTGAGAGAGAGAACGCGGGGCAGCACGAGCTTCTGGACCGGATCCGCCCCCATCGCGCGAATCGCCTCGACCTGTTCGGAGACCGCCATCGATCCCAGCTCCGCGGTGATTCCCGCACCAACCCGGCCCGCCACCATGAGCGCAGTGAGGACCGGCCCCAGCTCGAGCACGAAAGCCAGGCCGACGAAGCTCCCCGTGTAGGGCTTGGCGCCGAAGCGCGACAGCGACACGACGGTCTGGAGGGCGAGCACCATTCCGGTAAAGAGGGCGGTGATCGTCACGATCGACACCGAACGCACGACCGTCGCTTCGAACTGCACGAGAATCTCGCGATAGGGGAAGCGCCGGCGGGCAACCGCCTGGACGGTCTGGACGGTCAGGATTGCAAGCTCGCCCAGCGCATCGATGCGCTCGATCACGGAGTCTCCCAAGCCTCCGAGTGAACGTTGAATGAAGCTCACGGAGCGCTCTCCGCTCGCTTCGAGCCCTCTGCGGCGAGGCTTCCGTCAGCCTGCGTGGCCCGCTCGGCATCCACCCGCTCGCGCAGCTCCGGCCCGAGCTCGAACCCCCGCCACCAGCCGTCGAAGACCGGCGACCTCGCCGCCAGGGATTCCGGCGCCACCAGCATCCAATCGAAGACACAGCCTCCGCCCGCGAACGTCAGCGTCCGAGCCTCGATTCTGCCTGCTTCGCCGAGGCCGCTGATGTGCTGGCTCCAGCCTTCCATTCCATGCAGCTCGACCCGTCCGGCGTCGAGCACGCGCCGCTCGCGGATCCCGAAGAGGAGCTGACGCGCCAGGACCTCGGGCCCACTCTTCGGATCGTCACAGCGGGACGTGAGAGCCATGAGAGCGTTGCCCGGCCCGCGGTAGGCGAGATCCGCATCTTCGATCCGCACCCGCCGCCAGTCGGATCCGCCCGCGGCCGGAACGGGAATTCGATAGCCAACAGCTCGGTGAAAATAGCCCTCGGGTCCCTTGCCATAGGCCGCCAGCTCGCCCGCGCAGCCGAGGAAGGGGAGCGTCATCGCGATCGCCGAGATCGCCGCAGCCGAACATCGCCCGATCCTGCTCGTGGTGATGACCATTCGAGCCCGAGGCTAACCCATCTGCACACGCTTCCCTCTCCCGACTTCGCCGGCCTGATCGCGCGCGTCGACATCGCCCGCGCCGAACTCGATGCCGAAGTGACCCGGAGCGGCCGGGTGGGGTTGCAGTCGCCTCTGCGCTCGGTTACTCCGCCCGCATGACGAAGTCATCCGAACCCTGTCTCGTGCTGGCCAGCGGATCCCCGCGCCGGCGCGAGCTGCTTCACGCGGCCGGTGTCGAGTTCGAGGTCATCCCAGCGAACACCCCGGAGCAGACCCGAGCGGGCGAGGCGCCCCGCGATCTGGCCCTGCGCCTGGCGACCGAAAAGGCGATCGCCGTGGCCGAGCGGATTGGTCCCGCGCCGCCACGCTGGGTGCTGGGAGCAGACACGATCGTCGTTCACGATGGCGAGGTGCTGGGAAAGCCCGACAATCCCGAGCACGCCGTAGCGCTCCTCACGAGGCTGCTCGGCTCGCGCCACACGGTCATCACGGCCTTTGCCCTGGTGCACAGCGGCGAGCTTCGCCCTCGGGCCCGCTACGTCGAGAGCGAGGTCGAGATGCGAGCGGGCGAGGAGGCGGAGATCCGCAGCTACGTCGCCACGGGGGAGCCCCTCGACAAGGCCGGCGCCTATGCGCTCCAGGGCGAGGGGAAGCGCTTCGTGATCGACGTACGCGGAAGCC
>CBDUYG010000133.1:0-7815 GCA_965371385.1 uncultured Myxococcales bacterium
ACGACCTCGATCGCGCGGGCGAGAGCATTCTCTTCGACGACGACGAAGGTCGAGCTGGCAGCTCGCCGGCTGGCGGCTCTCCTCCGGCTGACGGCTCTTCTCCGGCTGACGGCTCTCCTCCGGGCTCCAGAAGAGGCCCCGAAGGACGCGACGAAGATGAATCAATCTGAGCTCGGCTATCTGGCCGCGCTCGCGATGGGGTTCCTCGGTAGCGCGCACTGCGTCGTGATGTGCGGCGGCATCGTCGGGGCGCTCTCCCAGGGGAGCCCGAGTCCGTCCATGGGCCGGTTGGGCCGCGGTGATCCGCGCGGCATCGCTCGATCACTGCTGCACCAACTCACCCTCAGCGCGGGCCGCATCGCGACGTACGGCGGGTTCGGTCTCGTCGCCGGCGCCGGCGGAATGATCCTGGGCGAGCTTCTCGGTCCCCTGGGTGCGAGGTCGATTCGGGTCGCTTTCGGCCTCCTGATGGTCGGCGTCGGGCTCTATCTGGCGGGCTGGTGGGCCGGGATCGCGCGCATCGAGACCGCCGGCCTGGGGATCTGGCGTCGTGTCTCTCCGCTCCTCGCAACGCTGCAGCCCGCCGATCGGGCCTGGAAGCGCTTTGCGCAGGGGGCGATCTGGGGTTGGCTTCCCTGCGGCCTCGTCTACGCCGCGCTCGCGGGCGCAGCGACCTCGGGCTCGGCGCGGCGGGGCGCCCTCTACATGATCTGCTTCGGTGCGGGGACGCTGCCGGCCCTGCTCGCGACCGGGCTGGTGGCCGAGCGGGTCACGGGTCTCGCGCGCAGCCGGAGCACGAGGGTCGTGGCTGGCGTGTTTTTGATCGCGTTCGGTCTGTGGACGGTGGGAGGGGCGCTGATGCCGCATCACCCGGGCCACGGCGAGGCGCCGCAGCATCATCACGAGCATTCGGCGCCGAGCGGCCGCTGAATTCCGGGCCCGCTACCCAGGAATCGGATCACCCTTTTTCCCCGTTCCACACCGCCAATGTGCCGCACCAATCCGTGTGAGCGCCGTCACCCGGCTACCTCCCCACCTCTCCGATCCAATGGGACCTGGATCACCAAACGACCCGGGTGGGTGCGACGCTCCGGTCGAAAACCGCAAATCGCGGCTTTGAACGCTGCACCTCGATTGCCTGTTAAAGAATGCGCAGCTCCCGTGCCGATAGGCCGTGTATGACGGCATATGTCGAGAGACCGCGAACGCCACGATTGGAGCCGGGACCGATGGACGAGAGGAGCCGGGAGATCAGCATGAGAGCATTGCGAACCTTCGTCGCGCTTTCCTCCTTCAGCGTCGCGCTGCTCGGCGCGGGCTCGGCCCAGGCGGTGTGGCAGATCTACGGCACGGGCGAGTTCGGATACTCGATTGGCCAAGGCCAGATTTCGGGTATTACCGAGATCTTGACCCTGCCCGCCGCCTTCGAGGGAAGGGCGGACGATGTATCGCCCGTGGTCGCCGGCGCGATTGGCATCCAGATCCCGATCAACGAGCTCACTCCCTGGCGAATGCCCGGAAACATTCGGCTGCCCGATTGGCCCTTCCGCTTCGAGATCCAGTTCGCCGGAGTACGTGATTATCAATACGAGACGGTCGGCGAATTTCCAGGCTCGCCTGCCTTCCACACCGACGTCAAGATCTGGTCGATGATGAACAATTTCTGGTTCGACATCTCCCTGGCGGGCCTTCACCGGCCCATCGCGCTGGCCAGCGGCAAGATCGCAGGACGCCCGCGCTTATCGGGACTGAAGCGCTTTCTCGAGCCGGCCAGCATCTACTTCGGGGTTGGGATCGGCTTCGCGGACCTGAAGCTGCGCGCCTCCGACTCGGTTCTCTCTGCCGCTGACGAGAGCATCGACTTCGCCTTCCAGGCCGGTGTCGGCCTCGGCTACCAGCTGACCGAACGCCTGAATCTCGGGGTGGGGTATCGCTACTTCAATCCCGGAATCCGATCGACCCCCCTCTACGGCTCTGCCGGTGAGGACCGGGGAGAGTTCAACCTGAAGAGTGACATTCACGAGGTGAGCTTCGCCTTCCGGGTCTACCTGGTCGATCTACCCTATCCCTGGCGCTGAGTCCGGTCGCAAGCCGGCCCGAGTCGTCATCGCGCTGCCCATTTCGTTCATGGGCGTCAGAGGCCCCGCTCCAGCTCAGCCGTCGGGCTTGATCCCGACCACCGCTCGGATGTGACGCCCCGGGCCGAACTCCTCATCGAGGCTTTCCCGCAGCCCGGCTTTCTCCATGATGGAAGGGAAGTCATGGAGGTAGTCGCCCATTCGCTCCCAGAGCCGGGCGAGCGACCTCCCGACGGGATTGCCATCCTTCGGCAGGGCGATATCGATCACCACCACGCGCCCTCCCGGACGCAGGACCCGGGCCAGCTCGGCCATGACCGTGTCCAGCTCGGATAGACCCGAGAGCGCAAAGGTGCTCACGACCGAGTCGAAGCTCCCGTCCGCGAAGGGGAGGCGGTGGGCGGTTCCTCGGGTGATGCTCGCTTCGAGGCCGGCGGCGAGCATGCGCGTTCGGGCGAATCGACACATGTCGGGTGAGTAGTCCAGGCCGGTGCAGCGACCGGCACGACGAGCGAGCTCGAGATGGAGCTTGCCGGGCCCGAACCCGACCTCGAGCACGTCTCCATCATCGGGCACGTACTCGAGGGCATGGCGAACGAGTCTCCACCACGCACCGAAGGTGAAGAGATCCATCGCGTCGTAGGCCGGCGCCATGCGTCGGTAGAAGACATCGTTGAAGAAGCGCAGCCAGCGATCCTGGGAGGCGGTACGCCTGGGGTCAGACATGGGGCTTCTCCTCAGTCCGAGTCGCGGGTGCCTCCGGGCCGGACCCCTTCACGACCCTGGAGCGGCTGGGTGGGGCGAGGAGCGGGATGCGCGCCGCGAACCAGGCCGGGTTCGGGAGGCCGCTCGATCTCAGCGCCGGGCGAATCGCTCAATAGCAGGTGACGCCCGCGGCGCAGCGTCTGACCGCACGCCTGACGGTCCGCCTATGTACCCCCGCGATGGACATCGGCGTCATGGGTCTGCCGATGATGTCGATGAAGATCGAGCCTCCACCGGCCTTCTTTGGCAGCTGGCCCTCGACGATCCCGATCCCCTCGTAGACGAGTGTATCTCCCTTGATCGTGGGCATCTTGTTGAGCGTGACGACGACGTCTACGAACTCCTTGCCGTCCGCGATCGACACGACCGCATTCGGCGGATTTTCGATGAAGTTGTCCTTGCCCGTCGTCACGGAGCTCAGGAACTCTTCGACGCTCAGATGCCCGGCGAGGCGCACCGGCCGGTCGCAGAAGTAGACGACGGTCGGGCTGAAGCCCTTCAGGGTCAGGGTGTCGACCTCGAGGGTGATCTCGTCGGCATTGTGGACGAAGAGCGCCTCACAGATCCGCTCGTTCTCCTCGGCGGCCGCTGTGCCAGTGACGGCCCACATTCCCATCAGTATCAAGAGCCAGGTCGTGTTGGCCTTCATTCCGCTTCTCCTCCGGGTGGACTGTGAACTCGACACTCTACACCCTGCGAATTCCGAGGGTAGTCCCGTGTCGGCCATCCTGCGCGGAAGGGCGGTGCGGAAGTCAGCTCCGAGGGGCCGGCCGGCTGTGAGCCTCGGCAGCGCGATCCTGCCCCGGCCAGAGCGATCCACCCCGGCGCCCCGCGCGATCGATCCACAGGTGGGGCAGGCCCAGCCGGGCGAGCCAGCGCGGGGCGGCGCTGCCCTTGAGCATGGCGACCGTCGAGGCGGTGCCTGCGATCAGGGAGCGGTCGGCCACCACCGTCACGCCGGCGAGGCTCTGCACCGGCCAGCCCGTGCGTGGATCGAGGAGATGGCTGTAGCGCTTGCCGTCGATCTCGATGAAGCGTTCGTAGTCGCCGCTGGTCGCGATACTACCGTGGGAAAGGGGCAGGGATGCCAGCGCGCGCGCGGGGTCGGAGGGGTCGCGGATGCCGACCATCCAGGGGCTGCCGTCGGGGTGGGGCCCCACGACGCAGAGATCGCCGCCGAGATCCACGAGGCCGTGACGGACGCCGGCGCGACGACACAGGTCGGCGACGCGATCCGCGGCGTACTCCTTGCCGAAGCCTCCGAAGTCGAGCTCCATGCCCTCGCGCGGGAGGGCGATGTGGGGCGCCTGCCAGGATACGAGTCGCCAGCCCACGAGCTCGAGGAGAGGGGCGAGCTCGTCCTGCTCGGGCGCTTTCTGCTCGCGGAAGTTCCAGGCGCGCCGAAGCACGCCCGAGGTGATGTCGAAGAGGCCCCCGCTCTCGCGAAAGGCGGTGTCGGCGTAGTCGAGGAGCCGAGCGGTCTCCTCGTCGACCGGGATCTTCCGGCCCGATCCCGCCGCCTGGTTGATGCGGCTCACGATGCTCTCGTCGCGATAGCGCGAGTACTTGACCTCGATGCGCTCGAGCTCGGCGACTGCCTTCCGGGCGGCGTCTTCGAGAGTCTTCCGTGACTCGCCGATGAGCTGGAGCTCGCAGAGGCTGCCCAGGGCCTTGAATTTCGTTTGCAGTCGTTCCATCGGATCGGGCCCCCCCGCTTTTCCCGGTCGCCGCGCCCGACCGACCCCTCGATCGGCTCGGGTCATCTCTTCCGCAGCCCGCTAGTACTTGATCTCCAGGGTCACGTAGTAGAGATTGAAATCCACCAGGCCGGGGTTCGCAACGTTCACATTTCCCAGCGCCCAGCCGGCGTCCGACTCGTAGCGCTCGTACTGGAACCCCAGCCTCCAGTCGAGCTCCCCGGGCCAGTCGCTGACGATTCCCTGGATGCGGGCGCCGAAGCTGATCGCGCCGAAAGGCGAGAGGCGATAGTCGCTCGACGCCAGCTCGTCCGAGCGCAGACCGTTGAAATATACCGGAGCATAGAAGTAGGGCTGGCTCTGGGAGTAGTAGCGGAAGCTCGGAATGATCTGAACGATTCCGTCGAAGAAGTTCTGGTACCAGCGCAGATCGAAGCTGTGGGAGATGACGTTCCAGTCATCCCAGTAGAACTGGTAGTCGAGGTGGATGCTCGCGTCGATTCCCTCAATGTGCTGGCGCAGCTGGTTGAGCCAGGCGATCTGGTTGCGTTGATCCGGGCGATTGTCCGGAATCGAGAAGCCGTTGGAATCGAAGAGCCAGGCCCGTTTGTAGGGGTCCGAGAGGAATCCATCCGAGTATTTGTAGCTGAGCGAGGTCTGGAAGATCGTTCCCCGGGTGAGGATCTGGGACAATCCGCCGGTTGCGAGCAGGCTGTACTTGTCCGCCTCCACCACCCGGCCATTGGTTCCGCCGCCCGTGGGTGTGATGCGATCTACCGAGAAGCCGAAGCTCCCGCTGAAGGTGGTGTTTGCGTCGTTGACGCTGTGCTCGAGGTTCACGCCGCCGTAGATCGCGAGGTAGTCGTTCTCGGTCGAGACCCCGAACAGGCCACCCACACGCCCCGAGTCGAAGTAGAAGTTGCCGTTCAGGTTCACGTCCACCCGCTCTTCGGAGACCGTGGCTCCCGTCATCACCTGGAGAATTTCGTTGTCGACATCGGGCTCGACCCACCAGGGCGTGGCACCGCTCATGCTCTCGTACATGATGCTGGTCGAAAGGTCGATGCGCTCGGTTACCGCTCCTCCGACGGTGAATTGATGGGATTGGATCTCGAAACGCTCGGTCGAGCCTCTCATGAGCAGATTCTGCGCGAGATCGTCCTCTTGATACTCCGAGAACGAATAGGCAGCGTGAATCCGGTTCGATGGACTGTCGGCGTGACTGGGATCCTCTACGCCAAAGACGGAGATCGCCGCGGCGCTCAGGGCCGCGAGCACATTGCGGCCTCGGCCGCGACCGGCGCGTCGGCGTGCCCTTCGATTCCGGACTCTGGGATCAAACATCGGTGACCGCCCTCAGTTGCATCCGCAGCCGCCGCCCCCGCCGCTGTCGCCGACGAGAGAGGCTTCCTTGCTGAACTTGATATGGCTGCGGAGCGCCGTCAGATGGGGGTCGTCGGACCACGCCATATCCTGGCGCGCGAGCACGTCGCGCTCCCAGGGCTTCACCGCGACGCAGCCATTGGCGAGCAGGCCGGTCAGGGCGAGGACAATCGTGAGAAGGGCTCGGCTTCGCCGGTTCATCGCTTCACTTCTTCACCAGGCGCTGGATCTCATGGCGCAGCTTGTCCTCGTCGCCGCTGCGAAATCCCTCGTGCACGTACCTCACCATCCCCTTGCGATCGATCAGATAGGAGGTGGGCATGGTCTCGAGCCCGTAGCTCGCGGGCAGGCTGCCGTCGGGGTCGGCGACGCTCGGATAGCCGATCTTCTGCTTGTCGAGGATCTTCAATGCTTTCTTGCTCTTCTTGTCGAGGTTCACCGCCAGGATCTGGAAGTCGCTCTCCGGGAATTCGGTGCGCAGGGCTTCGAGGGCCGGCATCGCGCTGAGGCAGGGAGGGCACCACGACGCCCAGAAGTCGACATAGACGACCTTGCCGCGATAGTCCGATAGGGAGAGGTCTCCGCTGCCATCGAGCAGGGACCGCTTGAATCCGGGCGCGGGCTGACCGGGCTCGATCGCGACCGCATCGCTGCTCGCGAGGGCGAGCAGGGCGGTGATCCCGGCGCAGGATCCAATTCCAAGGTGGCGTAGCCATTGCTGGCAGATCGTGAACATCATCACTGAACTCCGTACTCGTCGAGCCGCTCAGGGCCTCCCTATCGACACTTCGACCGGGCACCGTGAATCTTTCGTGAGCTTCGTCACATCAAAGGGATTCGCGCCGGCCGGCTCCTTGCGGCCGCACCCAATCGAGGGTGGGGGGTGAACGCAACGTGGGGTGGGATCTGGGGGAGGGGGATAAGGAAGGAGGAGGGCCTAGGAACCCGCGCCGGGATCGCGTCGGGCAAGCGTCACCGCTGGGGCGACCGGGGCTCGGGATACCCTTCGTAGCGAGTCGAGCACGCCGTCAATCGTCAGGATCTCGGGGAGAATTCGCGGATGATCCGGGTCGCTCGGGTCATAGACGAGATAGAGGGGAACGCCCGCGCGTCCGTGGCGTGCCAGCTCGGCTCGGATCGCCTCGTCGCGAAGAGTCCAGTCGCCGCGAAAGGTCGCGAAGCCGAGCTCATCCAGCGCCTCTCGCACCTGGGAGTCCGCGAGCACGACCCGCTCGTTCACCTTGCAGGTGATGCACCAGTCCGCGGTGAAGCTCACGAACACCGGTCGGGTCTGATCGAGCGCCTCGTGGATTGCGCGGGCATCGTACGTCGCCCAGGTTCCCCCGTCCGCAGCCGGGTCGGCGGGCGATGCGTGGGCCCCGTCGATCAGGTTGAGCCCGCCGATCGAGGCGGCGAGAAGGAGAGCCGCAGCGGCGAGGGTTGCGCGCGGTCGCGCCAGACTCTGGATCGCTCCCAGCAGCCAGCCTCCGAAGGCGAGAACGAGCAGCAGGCTGAGCAGGGCCGCGACTCCGTCCAGCCCGGCGCTGCGTCCGTAGATCCAGACCAGCCAGACGGCGGTGCCCATCAGCAGGAATCCAAGCCCCGCGCGCAGACGCAGCATCCAGTTGCCCGGCCGTGGCACGAAGCGCGACCAGCCGGGTATCAGGCAGACCGCGACGTAGGGAAGCGCGAGGCCCGCTCCGATCGAGAGGAAAACGGCCAGGATCATGCCGGCGCTGCTCGCGAAGGCGAAGCCGACGGCCGTACCGAGGAAGGGAGCCGTGCAGGGTGTCGCGAGCACGACGCAGAGCAGCCCGTCGAAAAAGCTGCGAGCGATGCCCTGGCTCTTCGCGCCGATGCGATCGACTCCCCCGGTCGAGATCTGGATCTCG
>CBDUYG010000134.1:0-7804 GCA_965371385.1 uncultured Myxococcales bacterium
AGCGCTCCGAAACCGATCGCATGAAAGGCTTCGCAATGGCGCAGCTCGCCGACCTGGCGGGCAGCGAGGCGCCTGACTCCATGGCGACCAAAGCCCGGATCGAGCTGCATCGCCGCTTCGCTCTGCCGAGTGCGAGCCTCGTCTTTGGCCTCCTCGTCGTTCCGCTCTTCTTCAGCCGAGCCCACTTCTCGCGCTCGGCAGGGGGCGTGCTCGGAATCGTCGCGACTCTCGGTTACTACGGCCTCGTCCAGCTCGGCGACGGATTGATCCAGGCCGGCACACTCGACATCGCCACAGGAGTCTGGCTGCCCAATGCCCTGGGAGGCATCGTCGCGCTCGCGCTGAGTCTTCGTTTGACGAGCTCATCCTCCTTCGGGCGACACTCCGATCGGCCGGCGACCCAGGGGCCCAAGCGTCCATCCGTCTTCGCACGACTCTCCGATCGGCGGGCCGCCAGAAAATCCAAGGCCGCTGCTCCCGACGAGGCGCTCGTCTTCGTCCGTCCGAAAAACAGGGCTCTGCAGCGTTACATCGCCGGTCGCTTCTTTCAGATGCTGGGGATCTGCTTCGGCGCGCTGCTGGTCGCGTACTTCCTGGTCGACCTCCTGGAGCGCCTCGAGTGGTTCGCGGAGCACGGGGCAAGCTCGCGCGACATCGCGGAGCTGTACGCCTGGCGGCTCCCAACCCTCGCATCCCGCGTCATCCCGATGTCGCTCCTGCTGGCGGCCGGCCTCACCGTGAGCCTGCTGACGGCCCAGGGCGAGCTGATCGGAATGCGGGCCTGCGGAATTCCAGCGCCACGCGCCCTGGCGCCGGTGCTCGTCATCTGTACGGTCGTGGCCCCGCTCTACTTCGTGCTCAACGACACGATCGTTCCTCGGACCACCAAGTTCTACCACAAGACTCAGAGCGAGATCCGTGGCGACGTCCGCGCCGGACGTTCGAGCGCACTGTGGTATCGGGTCGGAAATTTCGTCTACCAGGCCGATGATCTCGACTCGAACGCGGGCACGGCCAACAACATCAGGGTCTACGAGTTGGGGCAGGACGCCCGGCCAATCAGCCGCGTGGACGCGGTCGAAGCCCGGCATATCGGGGGCGGGATGTGGCGACTGTCTGATCCGTTCCGCGTGAGCCTGGCGGACGGGGACATTCGAACCGTGAAAGCGGATTATTTCGCAGAGCTCGGGAAGGACCTGGAGGCGAGGGTGAACACCCGCCACCTCTCGATTGCCGCGCTTCGCCGGGAGATCGAGGAGATCGAAGCCAGAGGTATGGATGCGACACATTTCAAGGTCGACTACTACGTGAAGTGGGCGGCGCCCCTGAGCTGCATCGTATTGCCTGCGATTGCGCTCCTCTTCGCGATCGGCGGGGCGCCTCCGCCCTCCGCGGGATTCACGGGGATCATGAGCATCGTAATCGCGGTGACCTTCATCCTGGCGACCGGCGTCAGCAGCAGCCTCGGCTACGGCAAGGGGCTCCCCCCGATGGTGGCCGGCTGGGGACCGCCAGGGCTCTTCGGGTTGATCGCCGTGTATCTCGTCTCCAGGCTGAGGAAGCACTGACTCGAGTCGTGTCCCATGGTTCGTTGCCGGCCTCGTTCAGCCCCGCCTTCCGATGATTCGGATGGCGAGTGATGCGAGTCATGCCTGGGATCTGTCTGCAAGGCGCTGGAGGGCCTGCAGGGCGTCGTCGAAGGCTCGCACCTCGTTGGGCTGGTCCCAGCTCGAGAGCATCGAAAGGCCCAATCCCGGGACGACCGCAGTCAGTCCGAGCGCCCGCACTCCATGCCGCAGGATCGACCGCCGGGAGACCGGCTTGCAGCGAGCCACTCCGACGGCCGCAACGCCGATGCAGGCGCTCTGCCATGCGGAGGTCTGTTGCGAGTCTCGCCGCTGCTCTGAGGTGGCCTTGCCCTGGGCGAGCAGATCGGCGGCGAGTCGCACGACTGAACGATCCCGGTGGGGCGACGCGACGCCCGAAGCGGGTGCCAGCTCGAATTCAACGCGCACGCCCGCGTGATTCGAACACGCTCCAGGCCGCCCGGCAAAGGAATGCTCTTCGTCGAACACGCGCTCGACGTGCACAGCACGGATGGATCGCTCGACACCGTCACGTCCGAATACGTAATCCTTGCGCTGCCCGCCCGCGCCCGTGCGGTAGGGGTTCGTGCCGAAGACGGTGGAAACCCGACGATCCAGGTCGGCCGCAGCGTCACGCAGCCCCATCAGGCCCCGCAAGACCCGGTACTCGGGATCCTGGTCCGTGAAGTTGAAGTCGCCCATGACGACCAGCGGCGGGCCGGTATCGCGTTCCCCCTCGGCGAGCTGGACGATCTGAGCGGTGCGATGGGCTCGGTAGTCATCCGGCGGGGGGGCGCTGTACCGGGCGTGCAAGTGAGTATCCAGGATCCGCACCGCGCCGGCGGGAGTGTCGAGAATGACGCTGAGATAGCCCTTTCCCGCGATGTACTCCCCCTGGCTGATCTTTTCCGCGCGTCCGCGAGCCCGAAAGCTCTCGAAGCGCTCGGCGCGGATGGGGAAGCGCGAGAGCAGTAGCAGCCCACCGCCGTCGAGCGCTCCGCTCCTCGACCACGCGTGGACGAGCCCCGCGCGACGACCGGCTTCGACCAGCGAATCCCGTGCGCTACCCAGCCAGACTTCCTGGAAGCCAATGACGTCGAGGTCATACGCGGCCAGGCTTCGGGCTATCGCTCCCATGCGTGCGCCGAGATCCCGGCTGAACGGAGCGGGCAGTGCCCAGACGTTGAGCGTAGCGACGCGAAGCTTCATGATGCTTCCTCAGCCATCCCGGAGCGCACGAGAGGGATGGAACGAAGGGGTGTAGGACGGAGAGATGCAAGGAACCTGCCATTCCTCTCCGGACGCAGCCGACACCTTTCGATTCTGGGAGTTGGGGGTGCTGTCGCCTATCTGCTGCCGCCGCATTCATGTGCAACGGGAGGAAGCGTTTCGGTACTTTGATGTCATATGCTTCCCTCTGTCGCGAAGGCTCCCCGGTGCTGGGGTTTTCAGCGCGCATGGAAGGAACTACGCTCCTGGCCCGAAAAGCCGATTTGCCGAATGATGGCGCTCACATCGCGTCTCCT
This sequence comes from uncultured Myxococcales bacterium, assembly GCA_965371385.1. Lineage (GTDB taxonomy): Bacteria > Myxococcota_A > UBA9160 > UBA9160 > UBA4427 > CBDUYG01. Next base: position 3,113 of record CBDUYG010000134.1, read on the forward strand.
GCCCTCGCAACGCGACGGCGAAATCTTTTTCCATCGAAGGGGCTTTCGCCTGCATGTCCTCCTGGCTCTTGATCTCACTGCTCTGCTCCGTCTCAGCCGCTGCGGCGGTGGGAATCTACTTGCGGAGACGTCCGGTCGTGCCCGTCGGGTGCCGAAAGCTCGAGCCTCATGACCCATCGGCCCCGCGGGTTGGGCTGCTCCCGATCGACTCCGATCGCAAGCTGAGTGTGGTGCTACCGATCAAGATCCACTCGCACCACGAGCACTCCGAGCTCGAACGCATCCAACGCCTGCTGCTCCCCTCGTTCGAGAGATTCTTTGCAGTGGACGACCTGCACGAGTTCATCTTGATCGCTCCGCCGGATGACCTGGAGGAGGTAAAGGCCGGCGTCGCGCAGTTCGCGGACGCACTCCCGCTGAAGGTGCTCTGCGACGACGATGTCGTGCCGCGCGTGAGCGGGATGAAGCGGGGCTGGGTCAAACAGCAGATCCTGAAGCTCGGAATCGCGGGCTTCATCCGCACTCCCTACTACCTCCTGCTCGACACCGACAACTTGTTGGTTCGGCCGACCGGAGTCCAGGATTTGTTCCCCAACGGCTTGCCGTTGCTCAGGCGAGAGCGCTTTGGAATTCACCCGGGATGGTATCGCGGCTCTGCCCGCGCATTGCGTTACAAGATCGATCTCGGGCGCGATGACCTCGTGCTCGGAGTGACTCCCCAGATCCTCCACACTGAGATCTGTCGCGAGCTCCAGCGCGAAATCGAGGTCCGCAATGGGGCGGCGCCCTGGGAGGCGTTGCTCGCGCGACGCAGAGTCTGGTCCGAATACTCGCTCTATTGGCTCTATCTGACGAAAAATTTCGATCCCGTGAAGTTCTACGAGCTATCCGGTCCCGGACTCTACGAAGACTGCATCTGGAAGGGCGCCGGCCAGTTCGACGACGCCTTCGTGAAGCGCATTTTCGAGGACTCGCCGGCTCCGTTCACGGTTCTGCAGAGCCGCATCCCCGATCTCTCGATCTCGCAGATACATGCACGCGTCAGCCGCTACCTCGAGTCGCCCCCGATGCCCCAGTCATAGCTCCGGTTGCAGCATGATATCCGAGAGCAGCGGACCTTCATGCCTTCGTGTCGTGTCAGAGCGGCTTCACGCGTTTGACCCCGGTTCGTATTCTGCTATTTCTGGCAACCCGCCGAATCAACCTGATGGACGCAGCCGATATGCGCTTGGGCTTTCTCTACAACCACGACGCTCTTCACCAGGTCGCGCACAGCGCGCCCTTGATCAGCTTGCTGGTCCTCGAGCATCCAGAGTTCGAGATCACGATCTTGACCTCGACGGAAGAGCAGAAGGCCCTGATCTGCGAGCAGGTGCCGGCGGAGGTCGTCGAGAAGCTCTCTTTCATCGATCTCCGGCTTCCCGGCGCACTGGACAAGGTCGACCGCTTCGTGCGTCATATCGCGCCGTTCAAGCGCGTGGCCATTCTGCGCTCCAACCTCGAGATACTGCGTGGATTCGATGCGCTGGTGGTTCCCGAAGCGACGTCTTCGATGCTCAAGACGCGTTTCGGTCTGGATCGGGTGAAGCTCATCTATACTCATCACGGTGCGGGTGACCGATCCGTCGGCTTTGGGGAGGAGCTCACGAGGTTCGATCTGGTGCTCGTTCCGGGTCCCAAGATTCGCGATCGTCTGATGTCGCTCGGCCTGATCGACGAAACCAGCCATGCCATGGTGGGCTATCCGAAGTTCGATGCTGTACGTGCGACAGGTGGCACCGATGCGACGCGCTCCGGGAGGCGACCGTTCTTTCTCAACGACAACCCCAGCGTGCTCTACAATCCTCATTTCGAGCCACGTCTGTCTTCCTGGTACGACATGGGCATCGACGTGTTGGACTTCTTCGCAAACAACCCCGAGTACAATCTCATCTTTGCACCTCACGTAATGCTCTTTCAGCGCCGGCTGCACACCTCTCTCGAGAGCTTCACCGTGCGGTGGCGGCGGTCGATTCCCGAGCGCTATCTGATGCACGACAACATTCACATCGACCTCGGGAGCAATCACTGCATCGACATGACGTACACGCTCGGCGCGGATGTCTATCTGGGCGACGTCAGCAGCCAGGTCTACGAGTTTCTCCTGCAGCCGCGACCCTGCATCTTCCTGAACGCACACAACGCGCAGTGGCAGAACGATCCAGACTATCTGCACTGGAAATGCGGTCCGGTGCTGGACGACGTCGCCGCCCTGAAGCAGACTCTGGCGCAGATGGCCGAGAATCAGGTCTCCTATCGGCCCGTTCAGGAATCCCTTTTCGCGCAGACCATCGAGCTTTCGGAGGTTCCCAGCTCGAGGCGGGCGGCCGATGCGATCGCGGAGTTTCTTTCCCGTTGATGGCCCTCTCGGTTTCTTCGGGACGGGGGCCATGGTGACGCCATGGTGAGGGCCGGGTTGAAGGCTGGGGTGAAGGCCGAGGTGAAGGCTGGGATGAAGGCCGGGATTACGGTGCTGGTCACGGCTCACGAAGACTCCCCTCGACTCTCGCAGTGTCTGCGCGAGATCTGGCAGCAGGCGGTTCCCCTCGAAGCGAGGGTTCTTCTGGTCCTCAATCTTCCGCAAGAGCGCTTCCCGGCCGCGTCGCGGGAGGCGCTCTCGGAGCACTGCTCCCGGATTCTCTTCGTGACGACCGTGGGTAAGTCCAACGCACTGAATGCCGCGGTGGCGGCGTGCGAAAGCGAGGTCATCGCCTTCACGGATGACGATGCCCAGCCCCAGGAAGGCTGGCTCGCGTCCTTGACCGCACCCCTATTGGACCGGAATCGACCGGAGCGCCTGGTCGGGACGGGAGGCCGCGTGCTGCCTGTCTATCCCGCCGAGGGCCTGCCCGATTGGTATCGTGGCATGGTCGAGCGTAAGCCGGCTTCGATTCTGGGGCCCCGCTACGACCTGGGGCCCCGTCCCTTCGCGTACTCGGCGACCGCACGCCGGTCGTACCCGCCCATCGGAGCCAACTGCGCGTATCGGGCGGAGGTCTTCGAGAAGTTCCACTACTCGACGGAGCTGGGCCCCAACTACGAAACCGGCTTGCGAGGTGGAGAGGACACCGAACTCGGGCATCGGCTGCTCCTCGCCGGCCTCCAGCTTGATTACGTTCCGGACGCCGTGGTCCTCCATCCCATTGGCGCCGATCGAGTGAGCTTTGAATTCTGCATGAAGCGGTACTACAGCCACGGTATCGAGCTGGCGCGGCTCAGAAGACTCCTGGGGGTCGGCATCAAATCCGCCTGGCGGGTTCGCTGGGAGCGTCGTCTACTTCTCGCGCTCTACCTTGCCTCGCCTTTCTCGTCCCAGTGGAGTCACGAGCGCATCGCGCTTCAACGAGAGCAGCTTCGCGGCATGCTGCACGAGCTCGGCTCGAATGGACGAGGCTCGGAACTCGAGGGAGCCGCCTCGAGCTGAGGGCAGGGCGAGAGGCTCGATCCAAGACAGCCGGGTGCACCGCGCGTGGCAGAAATGCTCGAGTTCCAGTGCGCCCTTCGCGCTACAGTCTGCCGATGCATCAAGGGGGATCGAGTGGGGAGGAATACGCGACGCCGAGAGACCGGCTTTTCTGGTTCTTCATTGCGTCGGCGCTGGCCCTTCGGCTGCTGGTCACCTTCTACTATCCACTGATCCATCACCCCGACGAGCAGTTCCAGTATCTGGAGCAGGCCCATCGCCTCGTCGAGGGCTTCGGTCTCGTGTCGTGGGAGTATCGCGACGGTATCCGCTCCTGGTTGCTGCCGGGCTTCCTGGCCGGCGTGAGGATCGTGGCCGGCTGGCTGGGCGACGATCCGATGATCTTCCCGCGCCTGGCGGGCACGCTGATGTCGTTGTCGTCGCTGGTCGTCGTCTGGACGGGTTTCCAGTGGATGCGACGCTACTACGGCGACTACGCAGCCGTGCTCACCGGCTCGCTCCTGGCCTTCTCCCCGCTCAGCCTGCTCTACTCGCCGCGCATCCTGACCGAGGTGGTGGCCACGCACCTTCTCTTCCTGGCCCTCTACCTCCCGATCGCTCTTGCCACCTGGTCTTCGAGCCGCCGCTACTTCCTGATCGGGCTCGTGCTGGGCCTCGCGTTCGTGATTCGAATCCAGATCGTTGGAGCGGTCCTGCTGCTGGCGCTCGTACTGGGTGAACGGAAGGTGAGAGAGCGCGGGGTTCCGATGCTGGGCGGCGGGACGATCATCGTCCTGGCATCCGGAATCCTCGACTGGTGGACGTGGGGCTACCCGCTGCAGCCGATCGTCAAGAACCTGCAGATGAACATCTTCGAGGGCGTAGCCGCGTCGTACGGGGAGACTTCCTATATCCAGTGGACGCTCGACCTGGGCGGGGGTGCGGCGTGGTTCCTGCCGCTCGTCGCGTTGGTGCTCGGCCTGCTCGTCCTCGGCCGTCGGCACAACTGGGGCTTCCTCGCGATCGCGATCGGGACCTTCGTGCCCCTCTCGTTCGTGGCCCACAAGGAGGTGCGATACTTCTATCCCGCAATGCCCGCAGTATTGGCGGTCGCGGGCGCAGCATTGTCTCGATTCATCGGCCCGAAGCCCGGCGAGCAGCCGCGAGCTCTCCTCGTATGGAGCACGATCGTCATCGTTGCCGGGCTCTTCGTGTATCTGAGCTTCTTCGGACCCTTGGAGAAGCACTTC
>CBDUYG010000135.1:0-7796 GCA_965371385.1 uncultured Myxococcales bacterium
CCACCTCTTCGCCGATGACGTTGGCGTAGCTGCGCATGGGCTTGTCTCGAAGCGCGGGCATGAGCATCTTGAGCTGCTCGTTCTTCTTCTTCTCCGGCGCATCGAACACGACTCCCTCGCCGAAAATGGGCGTCATCACCTTGTAGGCGGCACTCTGGTCGAGCTGCGAATCCGGGGCGCGGCAGAATGCTTCGTTGGCCTCGGGGCCGGTCATGAGCACGAGTCGATCGCCGAAGAGCTTGAACTCGGCCAATTCCCCGCATTCGGCCCGCGCCTTCGTCATGAAGTGAAAGGGATTCTTCCCGAACTCGAGCATATGACCGAGGAGGGGAAGCCCCCCTTCACCCGCGCCGTCTTCCAATTGGAGCGAACCCTTCTGTGTCTCCCCGACATCGGAGCGAAAGGTCATTTCCAATCCGCTTGCGATTTGCCTTCCCTACTCCGCAGCACCTCCGCTCAGCAAGATCTCGATCGACTCGGCCAGCATCTGGAGCTCGGACTCGAACTCGATGGACCGATCGATCAGATGGAAGAGCAGCAGACCGTGAAGAGTGGCGAAGAACATGCGACGCACCGCGCTGCTGCGCGCGGGTTCCACGTCGAGGTCACCAAAGGCATCACGCCAGAACGCCTCGTTATCGCTTTCCATCCGGGCCAGTAGCGCAGGCGGTCCTGCCCCCTCGCCACCCCCATTCGCCGCCCGGGCGTTGAGGAGCAGCTCCAGGGTGGCGCGATTCGACGCGGTATTGAATATCTCCCAGGTGACTTCGACAATACGCACCACACGTTCGTGCAGCGAGCCCCGTTCGACGGAGACCGCGCGCAACTCCTCCATCAGACCCGCGTAGGAGCGCTCCAGGACGGCCTCGAAGATGCTCTGCTTGTCACCGAAGTGGTATTGCAGCACGCCCCAGGTGACGCCCGCCTTCGCTGCGATGCGATTGGTGCTGGCCAGGGAAAAGCCATCCTCCGCCACGAGTTGGATGGCTGCTTCCATGACCCGCTCCCGCGTCCTGGCGCCGCGGTCGGTATGCCCGCGTCTGGCAGCCGTCTTCTGCTTCGCCGGTGCTCGTTTCAGCCCTGCCTTTGCCATGGAATCCCTGGATGAGTGTGATCTGCTCTTGACCAGCGTAACATAGTAAGTACTATAATTTGTCTGGTCCCCGCATTTTCCCGAAATCGAGCGGTTGCCGCTTCTCGGGAAAACGCGCGCAGTCAGGAGAAGGCGAGATGGCAGGATTTCCGCGCGAAGAGCTCGACGAGATGATGCGCCGCTGGATCGAGGCCAATAAGCGTGCAGAGGCCGAAGGGGATTGGGCCAAGCACCTGGGTCCCATGTACACCGATGACGCCGAGTACAGCTGGAATATCGGACCCAATCAGGAGTTCGTCGCGCGCAACCGCAAGCAGATCGAGGAGTGGGCCCTCGGTGTGCAGATGGCGGGCTTCGAGGATTGGTCCTACCCCTACGAGCGCATCCTGATCGACGACAAGCAGGGAGAGATCGTCGGCTTCTGGCGCCAGACGGCGCCCTTCCAGCGCGCCGACGGGAGCCAGTACGAGATCGCGGGCATCGGTGGCTCCTGGTTTCGCTACGCCGGTGATTACAAGTGGAGCTGGCAGAAGGATTTCTTCGACGTCGGCAACGCCACCTCGGTCTTCATGGAGCTCGCCGCTGAGGGGAAGCTCGAACCGGCCGTCAAGAAGAAGATCAGCATCATGGGGCGGGGCGGACATATAGCCGGCCACGAGAAGCTCCGCGTCGAGCGCAGCTTCTTGCGGAAGCTCAAGGGCGGGCTCGCGATGATTCGCATCGTGATCTTCCAGCGCTGAGCTCGATTCGAGGAGGCGCGTCTGTCAGCCGCCGCTACCGCCACTGAAGATCTCGCCCAATCCCAGGCCCGCTGGTTCTCGGCGAACCCGAGCAAAGCCTGGGCCGAGAAGTTCTTCCTGATCTACTCGCCCATCTGGATGCTGCAGATGGGCCTGGTCATGGGCCTCGGCATCAGCCAGCACATCGGCGACCTGGGCTTCCTGCTGATCGGTCTCGGCGTGTGCGCGCCGTTGATCGTCGTTCCCGCATTCCTGTCGAACGACGCCCGGGCGGGGGTTCCGTGGACCGAGGCCTATTGGTTCAAGGCCAATCTGTACATCGGCATCTTCAGCTTCGTCGGGAACTACTTCCTCTCCGAGTATTTCTTCGATGTGCTGGGGATGGTCTACAACTACCCCGCGATCGCGCTCAACTTCGATTCGGCCCTGCTCGGCAGTGGGGAACAGAAAGTACCGGTGCTCATGTTTCTACTCACCCAAGCCTATTTCATGACCTACCACACTTCGGCCGTGGTCGTTCTGCGTCGCCTGCGCACTTCGCGCCTGCCACTGGGTCGGATCGGTTGGTGGGTCGCCGTGTTCGTCATCGGCTATTCGTGGGCCTGGATGGAGACGCGAGCCATGGCCAATCCCTGGATCGCCGACCAGTTCTCCTATCAGGACGTGGGCCGGATGCTGGCCTACGGCTCCATATTCTACGCCTGTTACTTCATCCCCAGCTTTCCCATCTTCTTCTCACTCGACGAAGATCGGAGCTGGACGCTGCGCGAAACCTGCTTCGCGGCACTGGCCGCCGGCATGATCGTCTTCATCCTGCTCGACTTCTCGACAAAGCTCATCGGGCCGCCATGAGTCGTGTGAGTGTCATTACACAGCCACCCCGGAGGAATTTCAATGGTTGATCTTCGCCCCCCCCGCTTCGAGGGAACCGCCCGACTCACGGACGGCCGACAACTCGGCTATGCAGAATACGGCCCCGTTACGGGTCGACCCCTGCTCTGGTTCCACGGTAGCCCCGGCGCGAGGAAGCAGATTGCTCCCGAGGCGCGGGTGGCCGCCGACGAACGCGACGTACGAATCATCGCCATCGAACGCCCCGGCATCGGTGACTCTACCTCTCACGCCTACGAGGCCATCGTACACTGGGCCCATGACATCGAAGAGTTCTGCGACGCCAAGGGAATCGGGAAATTCGGAGTAGCAGGCCTCTCCGGTGGCGGACCCTACGCCCTGGCCTGCGCGCACGAAATGCCCGACCGCGTAGTCGCGGTCGCCGTTCTTGGCGGTGTCGCACCGGCCGTGGGACCGGAGGCCGCGGAGGGAGGCGTGTCGACGCTGATCCGGACATTCTCGCCGCTCGTGAAGCATCTGCGCGCCCCACTCAATGTCTTCATGCGCAACCTCATCAAGGTCCTCGAGCCGTTCGGCGACAAAGCCGTCGACCTTGCGGCGAGCATGATGCCGCCGGGCGATCAACGCATCTTCGCGGAACCCGCCATGCGACACATGTTCAAGGAGGATCTCCAGCACGGCAGCCGTGAGCAGATGCAGGCGATCTTCCACGATGCCCACCTGTTCGGTCGGGACTGGGGCTTCTGGCTCAAGGACCTGCGTGTCCCGGTCTACCTGTGGTACGGCGATGCCGACAATATCGTCCCCATCGAGCACGGCCAGCACATGGCCGATCACATTCCCAACGCCGAATTCCGCATTCGCCACGACGAGGGGCATCTCGGTGGCCTCGGAGCCACACAGGAAATCTTCGACGCCATCCTCAGTCACTGGCCCGAGGAAGCCGCCTCGCCCAAGCGAAAGCGGGCCAGGAAAGCCGGTACGGCCACTCGGAAACGGTCGGCCGGGAAGTCAACCGTGACCGGGGACTAGGAACATCCAGAGGGAACTTGGGTGCGCCTCGCCAGCCTGCGAAATTCAACCGCATGGTCAGCTCGGTCAACTCACCTTGGCGATCACCGCGTCTGCGTACTGGCGCAGAGCCGTCAGCTTGTCCTCCAGGGGCTGGGTGTCCTGCTCCAGAGTGTAGGAGTTGCGAAAGCCGAGAATCACATCCGTCACTCCGAGGTCTTCCAGTCGCTTGACGCCATCGACGCTGTAGGCCTCGGCGGCGAAGACATGCACCTCGAAGGGATCATTCTCGCGCCCGTACTCCCGCCGTAGCTCGCCGAGGCGCGACAACATCTGCTGCAGCTCTTTGGCGTCGCCTCCTGCGTGAATCCAGCCGTCGCCAATGCGTGCCGCGCGGCGCAGAGCGGGCTCGCTGTGCCCCCCCACCACGATGGGCACGGGGTTCTCGGGAACGGGACAGATCTTGATGCTTGGAACCTGAAAGATCTCGCCCTGATACTCGAAGTAGCCGCCGGCTCCAAGCCCTCGGATGATATCGATCATCTCGTCGAGACGCTTTCCCCGCCGCTTCCAGGGAACGTCAACTGCCTCATAGTCTTCGGGCCACGGACTCAGCCCTACACCGAAGCAGAGGCGACCTTCGGCCAACACAGCCACGGAGCTCAGCTGCTTGGCCATCAGCACCGGATGACGCAGGGGCAGCTTCACGACGCAGGTGGTGAAGCGAATGTGCTCGGTGATCGCCGCGAGATAGGGAATCAGGGCAAAGACCTCCACGAACGGCTTGTCTTCGAGGAACTCCCGATTCCCATCCGGCGTATAGGGGTACTTGCTGTCAGAGTGCTGGGGATAACAAATGCTGTCGGGCACCACGAAGGCATCGTATCCCGCCTCCTCGGCCGCGATGGCGAGCGGGCGCATGTACGCCGGATTCGTCATGGTTTCCAGATAACCGAAGCGCATGTCTCTCTCCCAATCTTATCGAGCGGGTTGCTCGAACTCGATCACGTCCGTCGCGGAATGACCGCGCAGATTCGGGATCCTTCCCTGGTTGGTAGAGGCAATGGTTGAAGCGACGACGCAAATCTCGCTCGGCGAAGTCATCGCCTCCATGCGATGCGCCCTAGATCGCGCTCCCGGCGCGCGCGCCTTCCAGCACCGCCTTTTGAATCAGTCCCAGACCGGTGCAATCCCCCACCGCGTAGAGCTCCGGCACGCGTCCTTGAAGCGCGTCGTGGAACTCGGTGCTCGGCTCTACCTCTCCCGCGAGGATCACGCTATCGGCGGGAATCAGCAGCTCGCTTCCATGTCGGCGCCGCACCACCACTCCTCGCTCGGTAATGCGGTCAACCGTGACTCCTGTATTGAGTGGCACCCGCGCGCGGTCGAGGCGCTCCATATGCTCGCTTCGCCGCTTCATCCCCACCTCGGGTGCGATCTGCTCGCCCATCTCCAGGACACTGACCTGGCGGCCTCGCTGCGCCAGAAACTCCGCCAACTCCACCGCCGCCAGGTCCGCGCCGATGATGACGACCTGTCGCCCCAGCGGCATCCAGATGCGAGTGGCGTTTCGCAACATGGCCGGGCTCACGAAACGTTGCAGGGGCCCACCCAAGAGCGCCACTCCCGCACGTTGCCAGCCCGGCAGTCGGGTCCGCAGCTCGCTACTGAGCACTCCCGCAAGCAGCTCTCGTAGCTGGCTTCCGGTGAGCACATGGCGGAGATGGTCACCGCGCAGCTTCGGTGCAACCACCCGGCCGCCCGTGGCGACCACCACTGCGTCGGGGGAAAGGGCCGCTACGTGATCGGGTGTGATGCCCTCGCCCAAGCTCAACTCCACCGGCAGTCGATCAATCTCTCGCAAGAGGTAGTCGAGAAAGGGTTGATTTTCCGGGTGCACGGTCGAGGCCATCACCAGTGCACCGCCCAGGTAGCGACTGCGCTCGTAGAGCGTGACCTGATGTCCGCGTTCCGCCGCCACTCGCGCGGCTTCGAGACCGCCCGGCCCTCCGCCCACCACGATCACGCGTTTGGGCCTGGCGACGCGCACCACTCGAAGCTCCTTCTCGCGACCCGCACGCGGATTCACCGCGCAGTCCATGGCGAAACGATCCTCCATGGCGTCGATGCAGTTCTGGCAGGAAATGCAGCGGCGCAGCTCCTTCACTCGCCCCGATCTGGCTTTGTTGGGTAGCTCGGGATCGGCAATCATGGGGCGCCCCATGACGATGAAGTCGGCCTTGCCCTCTCGGATCAGTCGCTCGCCGATGGCGGGATCGTGGATCCGTCCCACGGCCATGACGGGCACGTTCACCGCTCGCTTCACCGCTGCGGCGCCGGCCTCGTTGAGGGCATCGGGATAGTGCGAGCCATTCACCACCTGGGTCACGTACCGATCGATCACACCGCCGCTCACGTGAAAAGCGTCGACGCCCGCTTCTTCCAGCTCCGGCGCAAGGCGTTGGGTATCGAAGCTGTCACGCCCCCCGGCAATTCGCTCATAGCCCGATATACGCAGGGTCAGGGGGAAGTCTTCCCCCACCTCCGACTTGATGGCTCGCACCACGTCCGACACCACCTTGATGCGTCCCTCGCGTTTTCGCGCCGAGTACTCGTCTCGGCGTGCGTTGCGCCAGGGCGTCAGGAACGAGCCCAGCAACATGTAGCCGTGAGCAGCGTGGAGCTCGATGCCGTCGTAGCCCGCCTCTCGCGCGCGCCGCGCCGCGGCGCGAAAGAGAGCGATCACCGCTTGAAACTCCGACAGGGTGATTTCTCGCGAAGTCGTCTGGGTGAGATAGGACTGAATCGCCGAGGGACCCAGGGCCTCCACCTGGAACATCTCCGGCCCCAGGCCATCGGGACCCGCGTGGACGAGCTGGGGCTGGATCCGGGCGCCGTGAGCGTGGACCGCGTCGACGAGGACCCGATGTGAGTCCACGATGGAGTCGTCCGCGAAGTGCAACGATGTGGGCACCTCCTTGTGCCTGGCGTCGATCGCAGAGGCACCGAGGGTGATGAGCCCGACTCCCCCCTCCGCCCTCGCCACGAAGTAGTCGATGCTCCGCTGGGAGGGCGACCCTTCCGGCGTCCCGTACAGGTTCTCCATGGGAGACATGACGATCCGGTTGCGCAGCTCCATGGAGCCGATTCGAGCGGGCGAGAAGAGATGCGGAAAGACGGGCGCAGGACTCAATCGTCTGGATCCTCCAGCTTCGAGAGCACCGTTTCACCAAAGCGCCGGATGCCGTCGCACTTCTCTTCTAGCGACTCGGGCACGCCGTAGAAGAGCCAGGGGACGGTGATCAAGTGCGTCACCCCGAGATCTTCCATCCTTCGATAGCCATCGAGGTTGATGGCGTCCGTCACGGCAGCGCAGATGTGGAAGGGCTCACTCCGGCGCGGAGAGCTCGCACGCAGCTCGTGGAGTCGCTTCGTAATGTCCCGCATCTCTTCCGAGGTCTGGATCTCCGATAGCCAGCCATCGCACAGATGCGTCGCCCGGTGCAGCGCGGCATCCGCGTGGCCACCCGCCCAGATGGGAACAGGGGCATCCGGTGCCGGCCGCATCTGCATCGCGTCGAAGCGATAGAACTCGCCCTGGTGGGCCACCGGCTCACCGGTCCAGAGCTTGCGCATTACCTCGATGGATTCGTTCATGCGCCGCCCGCGCGCCTTGAAGGGCTGCCCCACCAGCTCGAACTCCTCGCGCATCCAGCCCGCCCCCACCCCCAGGACGAGGCGGTTGCCCGACAATATCGCGGCCGTCGAAATGCTCTTGGCCGCCAGTACAGGGTGGCGCGTGGGGAGCACGAAGATGCTGGTGATGAATTGCAAGCGCTCGGTAACCATGGCGAGGGCGGCGGCCGTCACGATGGGGTCGGGCCAGGGAGTTTCGCGCTCCCAATGCGGTAGGCCGCTCTCGGTATAGGGGTAGGGGGTCTCGAGCTTCGTGGGGTATACGAGATGATCCGATAGGATCGCAGCGGAGAAGCCGGCCTCCTCGGCCACGCGACTCAGCTCCGGCAGCTCGCGTGCCTCGTTGTACGCGAGCGCGATGCAGAACTTCACGAACGACTCTCCTCGCTGTCGGAATCCGGAAC
>CBDUYG010000136.1:0-7752 GCA_965371385.1 uncultured Myxococcales bacterium
CTTGGGCGCCCGGGCCCAGACGGCCTCGTCATAGCCGAAGATCTGGGCCGCTTCCGGGCTGATTCTCTCGGGGCGGGCGCTTACCTTCCATTCGGCGGAGCCCAGCTCGACCAGCCGGGAGTCGGTGAGGATGACCGCGACCTCGGTGATGTCGTGGGCTTCTACGTCCAGGCCCCCGAACTCACAGTCGAGCCAGGCCAGTGTCGAGTTCATCGGTGGCTTCCGCTCCGGTGCCGGGGGCGAGGTCTTCCTCTGCCTTCCGTGGGTTCTTCGCACGACCTCGGCGGCAGGAGCGCTGCTGAGGTGAGGGTCTCGCGGTGGACATCGGACCGCAACCGACCGCGGACGTCCGGCCCTGAATGGGTGGTGGATGGTGCTCCCAACGGGAATCGAACCCGTGTTTGAGCCTTGAGAGGGCCCCGTCCTAGGCCGCTAGACGATGGGAGCAACCGGCCTTTCGGCGCGCGCAACTTTGCCATCTGGCTACCACCGTGTCAACTCACCCGTAAATCGACGAAAATCCGGCGCGGGAGGGTTTCTGGGTGGGCACGGGAGTCGCCGGCGCAGGGCCGACCGACGACTTCGGGCCGGGGGATGGACGGCTTTCAGCGTGACTGCAATGCCGGGATCGCGCCGAGTGCCGCACTTCGTATCTAGCAGCGACGAAATTCGTCACTGGGTCGTCGTCCCCACGCTGGTCCGTGACCCCCGAGAAAATTTTCGAGTCTCGAATTTCGTGAGGGCGACTCAAGGAAAACCGGCCGACCTGCCGATGCATGACGGAGCTGTAGCTGGTTTGGCATGGCGACTGCACTGGTCCCTGCCCATGACAGCGAAGCCGGGGCCGACTCCGGCATAGCGACGACGTGAACCTCCCGACGGCAACAATCGGCCCGACGGCAAACGCAAGATGAGAAGGGAAACACAGAGATGAGAACGTTCCTTGGGAAGAGTCAAAAAGGTTTTACACTGATCGAGTTGATGATCGTTGTGGCGATCATCGGCATTCTGGCCGCGATCGCGATTCCGAACTTCATTCGCTTCCAGCTCAAGGCGAAGACGTCTGAGGGCAAGGTGAATATCGCGGCGATCCGCACTGCAGAGGAGGCCTACTTCTCCGAGTTCGGTACGTACGTGACGGCCGCGGTTTCGCCGGTAAACTATGGCGGCACCACCAAGACCGTCTTCGTCGATGCTGGCGGCTTCGGCAACATTGGCTGGGCGCCCGAGGGCCAGGTCTTCTTCAACTATGAGGTTGTGACCTCGACGAACGGCACGGCCTACGTGGCCGCGGCTGCTGCTGATATCGATGGCAACGGCACCGCTCAGGCTTGGGGCTATGTGCACCCGGCCGCGGGCAACACGACCACGACCGGTGTCGCGGGGAGTGGTGATCGCTCCAATTGTGCGGCAACGGGCATTCCGTCGGATGGCTCGGCAACGTTCAACCAGGTTCTGCCCTGCTTGAAGAATGACGGTCAGAGCGTCTTCTAGGAAGCCGCTCGGATCCACAAGGGGAGGACCAGCAAGCCTGGTCCTCCCCTTTCTTTTTTGTCTTCTCGCTGCTCAATGCCGGCGCTCAGGATGCCGATGAGACGAGTGAACGTGATTTAAGTCACAGGAGAGCCGAGACAATGATGCGAGCACTCCATCAACGACGAACGGGTGGCTTCACCCTGATCGAGTTGATGATCGTCGCGGCGATCATCGGCATTCTGGCCGCGGTCGCGATTCCGTCATTCGTGCGATATCAGAACCGGGCCCGAACCTCCGAATCCTTCACCAATCTCGCGTCCCTCGCCAAGGCACAGCGCGCCTACTTCGCCGAGTATGGGAGGTTCATCGGCGCAGAGATGGTTCCTTCGCAGAGGAACGGCGGCATCGAACCCGGCCCGACCAAGCGAGACTCGACAACTGTGGCGGAGGAGTTCGCCACTGTGGGTTGGTTTCCCGAAGGTGGGGTCTTCTACGATTACGACACGAATACCGGCGGGTTTGCGGATTGCGCCTGCCTGACCTGCTTCACTTCCACCGCCTACGGGGACGTGGACGGCGACGGGAGCGTGAGTCTCATCATCATCACCCACCCGAACGTGGACGAGACGGATTCCTGCACGAGTCTCTACTTCCCGACCAAGGGCATTCCGCAGATTCGCAATGGCACGACGGTATACGACGAGCCGGTTCGCGTGGTCGCCGGTGACGATTTCTAGACCGGAACGATGTGTCACCCTTCCGAATGCATCGCGATGAGGAGGGGCCGCAATCGCTGGAGGGCGATATGAATGGTGCTTGGGGACGAGCCGCGCTGGGGCTCATTCTCGCACTCGCCGTCCTCGGTCTGCATCAGCGGATCCCCGTCGAGCATCCCACCGAGAGAGATGAAGTCTTCCTGCCCGACCCGGCGGTCGCGAAGCTGGCCGCGCTCGGTTTCGAAGCAGTTCTCTCGGATTACTACTGGATCCAGGCGATGTACAAGGTGGGAGCGTCGCTGGAGTCGCCGGAGCACTTTGCCTCCTACATCGGAAATATCATCGAGATCGTGACGACCCTCGATCCCTACGTCGATCATCCCTATCGCTTCGCGGCGATCTGGCTGACGGACAGCACGGAGAGTGTGCTCAGGGGCAATCAGCTCCTCGAACAGGCGATCGAGTATCACCCCGATGACTGGCGTAACTATTTCTATCTCGGGTTCAACCTCTTCTTCTATCTCGGCGAGAACGAGAAGGCCGCCGAGGTCCTCGAGATCTGCATTTCGAAGAAGGGTGCGCCGGCCTATCTGCCACGTCTCGTCGCACGGCTTCGATCCCAGAGCTCGGATCTCGAGTCCGCGGCGATCTTCCTGCAGCAACTCGTCAACTCGGCGCCCGGCGCCGAGGAGCGAACGGTCTATCAGGGGGCTCTCGATGAGATCGAGGTCGAGACGAAGGCTCGCTATCTCGAGCGCGCTCGGCTGGCCTACGTAGAGCTCTTCCGGCGCGACATCGAGGAGGTCGGCGACCTGGTGAAGGGCGAGCATCCCATTCTCGCCGCGCTACCCGCACCCGAGCCCGACGAGTTGCCCGCTTCCCTGCGCAAAGGCGATCGCTGGATTCTCGACGAGAAGACCGGGCGCATCACATCCAGCTATTACGGGCGCAGATACGAGGTCAACCTGACCGAGCGTGACCGACATCTGCGCGACAACTTCAACGTGAACGAGCGATCGGATGGACGATCGGACGGAGGCGGAAGGATCTGAGATGACGGCACAGGAAGCGATCATTCGTGTCGAAGACATCGTGAAGGACTTTCGTCCCGGGTTCGGACTGCGCAAAAAGCGCGTCCTGCACGGGATCTCGTTCAGCGTCGAGCGGGGGGAGATCTTCGGCTTCGTGGGCCCCAATGGAGCGGGGAAGACGACGACCCTGAAGGTGCTGATGGGCCTGATCTCCGCGACGTCGGGCCGCGCCACGATTCTCGATCACGACATTCGAGAGACCGCGTATCGGCGAGAGGTCGGGTTCCTGCCCGAAGGGGCCTACTTCTACGACTTTCTCACCGGACGTGAGTTGCTGAACTTCCACGCCCGTCTGGCTGGGGTGCCGGAGGCCGGGCGGCACGAACGCGTTGCGACCCTGCTCGACTGGGTCGGGCTCTCTCACGCGGCCGACATGCGGATACGGACCTATTCGAAGGGAATGGCCCAGCGCGTCGGAATTGCTCAGGCCCTGGTACACGACCCGAGCGTGGTCTTTCTCGACGAGCCGATGAGCGGCCTCGACCCGATCGGGCGCAAGGAGATCCGTGACCTCATCCTGCGCCTCCGGGACGAGGGCAAGACCGTATTCATGAACACCCACATCCTCTCGGACGTCGAGATGGTGTGCGATCGCGTCGCGATCATCGTGGAGGGGCGGATCCGCTACCAGGGCAGCACCGAGGAGATCCTCTCGGGCGGTGGTCACACCTTCGAGGTGGTCGTTTCGGGGATCGAGCCCGAGCTCGCCTCCGCCTTCGAGGAGGAGTTCGCTGCCGAGCTGCGGGGTCACGGCGAGCGGGTCGAAATGAAAGTCAGCGAGAAGCACGTCGATCCGGTCTTGAGGAGGGTGCTGGACGGTGGAGGCCGGGTCCTCTCGGTCACTCCGCATCGCACCTCGCTCGAGTCGGTCTTCATGGATACGGTTCGGGAGGAGGAGAAATGAACGCCCTGAAGCGAATCTGGGTGATCGGACTCAACACCGTTCGCGAGGCGATACGAAACAAGCTGCTCTATACGCTGCTCTTCTTCGCCATCGTCCTGATCGGCACCGGGGTGATCATCTCATCGATCTCGTACGTCGAGGGCTCGCGAATCCTCCAGGACGTGGGATTGGCGTCGATCCGCCTCTTCAGCATGGGAATCGCGATCTTTGTAGGAGTGGGGCTGATTCACGGCGAGGTGGAACGCCGCACCATCTACACCATCATCTCGAAGCCGGTTTCGCGCTCGGAGTTCCTGCTCGGGAAGTACGTTGGGCTGGTGATGACGATCTGGCTCCAGCTCGCGATCATGTCGCTGGCCTTCGTG
Source organism: uncultured Myxococcales bacterium (assembly GCA_965371385.1). Lineage (GTDB taxonomy): Bacteria > Myxococcota_A > UBA9160 > UBA9160 > UBA4427 > CBDUYG01. Next base: position 4,553 of record CBDUYG010000136.1, read on the forward strand.
CTCGTTTCGTGGGCCGCGGGGGCTCCAATCGATTCGGGTCACGCGATGGCCCTGATCCTGATCGGAATGGAGCTGGTGTTGATCATCGCGGTCGCGACCCTTTTCTCGGCCTTCTCGACGCCGATGCTGGCTTCGCTGTTCACCCTGGGAATCTACGTGATGGGGCACCTCACCCGGGATCTGCTCCAGATCGGAGAGCGAGCGGACAGCGGGAGTATGCGGGTGCTGTCGAAGGTGGTATATCAGGTGCTGCCGGATCTGGAGAGCTTCAACCTCAGCATCCAGGCGACTCATCAGCTCCCGATCTCGACGGGTGAGGTGGTATGGCCGGTGCTCTATGGGATGGCGTACGCGGCGACGGTGCTCTTCATTGCGTCGTATATCTTTGCTCGGCGAGACTTCCGCTGACGAACGCTTCCTGGCTGAATCCCTGATTAGGATCACGAACAGGGCGAGAAGAGGGTCGGGACTTTCGTGGGCTCGTAGCTCACGGGCATCGGGGAGAGGGCGGAAATGACCATCGACGGCGAGGCGCTGCTCGCGCTCTGGAGTCGGCCCGCGTGGCTGGGCGGAGTCGGCCTGGTCTTCGGGCTACTCGTCGGCTCCTTCCTCAATGTCGTGATCTACCGGCTTCCCCTCGAAGAATCGATCGTCTTCCCGGCCTCCCGCTGTCCCCAGTGCGGCACTTCCATAGCACCTTGGGACAACATCCCGTTGCTCTCCTACCTGATCCTGCGCGGCTCCTGCCGCAGCTGCGGGGCCCATATCTCGGCTCGCTATCCGGCGGTCGAGCTCTTTACCGGCGTCGTCTTCGCGCTGATCGCCTTGCGCTTCGGTTTTTCGCCCGCGACCCTGCTCTTCACCGCCTTCGCGGGCGGGCTGATCGTCGCGGGAGTGGTGGACATGGATCACCAGATCATTCCCGACGAGATCTCGCTCGGGGGGCTGGCGCTGGGCCTGATCGTCGTTCCCCTGTGGCTCTTCCTCGGAGGCGAGTCGCTCTCGGGCGCCCTGATGTACAGCCTGCTCGGAGCCCTGCTCGGGGGCGGAATGCTCTGGACGGTGGGCTTCGTCCACGCACGTCTCTCCGTCGCCCTCGGCCGGGAATTCGATCACTGGCCGGGGGAGGGTGAGGATGTTCCCAAGCCCTCGAGCCTCGACTATTGGGTGTGGTTCCCCGGCATGGGCTTCGGTGACGTGAAGTTGCTGGCGATGATCGGCGCCTTCCTCGGACCGATAGGAGTCGTGACGACCGTGATCCTGGCGTCGGTGATCGGGCTCGTGATGGGGGTTGGCTGGGCGCTGGTCGTTCGAAATTGGAACAGTCCCTTCGGCTTCGGTCCGGCCATCGCGGCCGCTGCACTTCTGGCTCTCCTGCTTCCCGACCCCCTCTTCCTGGTTCACTAGCCCACGCAATGAATGAATCAGCCGAGCAGAGTCATGGAGCTGGAGTCCGGGCAGGGCGAAACTGGCGTCCCATCCTTCTGCTGATCGGCCTGGTGCTCGTGGTGGGAGTGCGGGTCGTGGCCACCCGAACCGAGAGCATCAACTGGGACGAGTTCGTCCTGCTCCACCACGCTGCCTGGTCGATCGACTCGGGGGAGCTGCGCGGAGGCGGACGACCCGGGCTCGCGGTCCTGCTGGTCGCGCCCTTCGTCGCCGGCTGTGAAGACGAGATCAGCGTGCTGAGGCGCGTCAGGCTGGTCTGGCTCGGCATTACCTTTGCGTTCATTGCGGGGCTCGCGGTGCTGCTGGCCCAGCTTCGCCCCGAATCCTCCCGTCGCTGGGGGGATGCGGTCCTGGGCGTTGCGTTACTCGCGTGCGTGCCGGCCTTCCTGGTCTGGTCTCTGCAGGTGCGCACTGATCAGATCGCCCTCGCGGGCGGCGTCTGGGGCGGGGTTGCGCTCCTGGCGTCCCGGCGGCGGCCTTTGCTGGCGGTCCTCGCGGGCCTGCTTTTTGGTCTGGGTATCCTCTCGAGCCAGAAGGCTATCTATGTCGGCGGTCTCGTCGGGGTGCTCGTGCTGGGGGATCTCTGGCGCTCGCGGGACACCTCGTTCACGAGGGAAAGTCGGCGCGGTATCCTGTGTCTGGGTTCCCTCGGCCTGGTGCTCGTCGGCTTCTACTCCCTGACACCGCACCTGTTCTCGTCCGATGCCTCGAGCGAGGTCGTGGCGAGCTCGATCGCCCGCCTGGCCCCGACTAGAGCGAGCGGGGCCTATCAATTCCAGATGGGCGTGTTCGACTACTATCGCCAGACGATCGGCTTCTCGAGGTACGTCGAGATGCTCCCCACCCTGGTCCCCCACTTCGTCCTGCTGGCCGCAATGTTCTGGGCGACCTGGCGGGGCATGGCGCGGGGGACCCGAATCGACGAGGGGCTGGTGCTCGCCTGGCTCATCCTGGGGCTCGGTTCGGCCGTTTGCCTGTTTCACGCCGGGGCCTTCGAGTACTTCTGGATGACGCTCGGGCTCTTTCCCGCCGTAGCCTTCGTTCTCGCCCGGGACTCGCTGGAGTCGCTCCTGGCGCCTCTGGGAGCCGGTCTGCGGCGCGGCATCGTGATCGTGTTCTGGGGGGCGCTGCTGGTTCCGGGGGCGCTCGCGAGCGCGAATCTGCTGAAGGATACCCAGGCGGTTCAGCGCGAGAGCCTGGCGTTCAGTCACCGCAACTTCAGCGCTCAGGATACGGGCTTCCAGATCGAGGCGGGACTCTTCTGCCGGGAAGATCCCCACCGCTTTCCTCCCTACTTCTCCCAGAACATCAACCGCCTCTTCGGCCCGCAGTCCCGCTGCGAGACCTGCGCCCCCGACTTCATCGCCGACTTCATCGAGAAGCAGGTGAAGTTCGTCGTGGCTTCGTATCGCATGGCCCAGTTTCCGCCGATCGTGCAGCAGTTCTGGCAGGAGAATTACCTTCACTACCGTTCGTCCGTGTTGGTGGCCGGAAAGCTCTTCGAAGGTCGGGAGGAGTCGGAGAGCTTCGAGCTCGTGGTCGATGGGGAGTATCTATGGCTCCCGCATCACCCGCCGGCCGAGATCGACATCGATGGGACTCGCGTCACGACCGGGGGCCGGATCCATCTCGCCCGCGGCCGCCACGTCGTGCGCTTCGAGGGCGGAGAGTCTCCGGGGATCCTGGTATTGGCGATGAACGAACCGCCCAGGGCACCGCTCGAGCGCTTCTATCGGACTTACTGATATCGA
>CBDUYG010000137.1:0-7751 GCA_965371385.1 uncultured Myxococcales bacterium
CGCTTGATTTGAAGTGAGAGCCCGGCGCGTTCGGCGTTGCCCTGGCTGGCGCGCACCACCGCCTGTCCGCCGAAGCGATCGGCTATCGCGTCGAGAGCCTGGTTGAGCTTCTTGCGCTTCTCCTTCTCGCCGGATTCGGCGAAGAGGGAGAGCTGGGGCTCCTCGCCCGCCATCAGCCCCTCGGCTCCGACCCCGATCAGTCGCACGGGCTGAGCCAGCGCCGCGCGCGTGAGCAACGCACGGGCCTCCCGCGCAATCACCTCGCCGTCGTCGGTCGCGTCCGCCAGGGTGATGCGCCGCGAGCGGGTCGGATAACCGCGCGGGCCCGGCGCCATGCGCTGAGCGAAGCACCACTTGAGCACCACCGTCCGGGCCCGCAGCCCGTCCCGGCGCAGTCGCCGAGCGACCGATTCGGCGTGGGTCAGAATGGTGGCGTCGAGAATCGCCCGGTCGGAGATATCCCCGGCAAAGGTGTTCTCCTCGCTATAGGACTTCGGCTCGGCGTAGGGAGTGACCTCGCGAATATCCTCGCCTCGGGCCAGGCGGGCCAGCTCGCTTCCCCAGTCACCGAGGAGCGAGTGCAGACGCTCGGCCTCGCAGTGCGCGAGCTGTCCCAGCCGCTCGAAGCCGGCCCGCCGCAGGCGCTCCTCCGCCACCGGCCCGACGCCCCAGATCGCACGCACGGGGAGCGGTGCGAGAAACTCGCGTACCCCATCGGGGCGCACTTCGAGGAGTCCATCCGGCTTCGAGGCCCCGCTCGCGATCTTCGCGACCATTTTCACGGGACCGATCCCCACCGAGACCGCGAGCTTCGTCTCCTCTCGCACCCTCGCTCTCAAGCGCGCCGCGACATCCCGGGCTGGGCCGAGCAGCCGCTCGCTTCCCGTCAGGTCGAGGAAGGCTTCGTCGAGGGAGAGTCCCTCCACGCGCGGGGAGAACTCGCGAAAGATCCCGAAGATCTGGCGGGAGACGCTCCCATAGAGAGCCATGTTGCCGCGCAGGAAGACGAGATCGGGGCACAGGCGGCGGGCCTCGTAGGAGGGCATCGCCGAGCGTACGCCGAAGACCCGAGCCTCGTAGCTGGCGGCGGCGACGACGCCGCGCTCGCCACTCCCGCCGACCGCGACCGGCTTGCCCCGCAGCTCCGGACGTTCGCGCTGCTCGACCGACGCGAAGAAGGCGTCCATGTCGGCATGAAGGATGGTCGCCACTCTCTCTGCCACTCTCTCTGCCCCTACTGCTTCGCTCACTCCTCTCGTCCTGCCTGCCTTGCCCGAGTCCGCTGAGTAGTCTGCTCAGCCCTCGGAACCTTCCGCCGAGTCAGCTCGACTCCAGGCTCTTTACGACATCGGAGGCCGCTCGCAGGCCGCTCGCCAGCCCGGCGTCCGCAGAGGGGCCCATGAGGTAGTCGCCGCAGAAGGCCAGGCGAGCGGAGCGCTCAGCGCGATTGCCGAAACGCTGCAGCCGCGCGAAGTGGCCCGGCACGTACTTGGGAGCTAGCCCGGATAAGCGCTGCACCCAGATCGCGCTGGGCGAGCAGTCGGCCAGGCCGCTTCGCTCCAGGTTATCGAGGACGAGCCCACGAACCTCGTCGTCGCTCGCCTGGGCGAGCCGCTCGCTCGCGCCCTCGCGCAGAACCGCGCGCAGGAGCCCCGCGCCTTCGGGCGCCAACCCCGGCTGACGATGACACGCCATGAGGCTCGCGATCCCGAAGCCCGAGCGGCGGGGAAAAGCGAGAAGGTGCCAGTCGAGCCGGGGAGCCCGATCGAGCAGGAGATGCACCACGATCCCCTGCGCGAGCTCGAGCTGCTCGAAGAATCCCCGTTCTGCGGGCGTGAGCTTGGGACAGATGTCGGGCACGCAATTGCCTGGAACCGCGACCACGGCCGCATCTGCGACGACACTTCCGCTGCGGTCGCCGACCTGGTAGCGAAGCCGCACTCCATCGCTCTGGCACTCGATCGAGCTCACTCGACAGCCCAGACGAATCGGGATCCGACTCGCCAGCTCCGCAGGAATGCGACCGACGCCCCCTGTGACGATTGCGATGCGTGAATCCCGAAGGAGTCCATGCAAGCCGAGAAAGATCGCGGCGAGGGATTGCTCCTCGATGTCGCCCGGGTACAGGGCCTCGACGAGGGGAGCGATGCAGTCGCGCGTGAACTCGCTTCCCGCCATCTCGTCGAGGGCCGGGCCGGCCGCGCGATCGTCCAGGGAGAGGATGAGCTCGGGAAAGCCCGGATCGAGGTTCCTTCGCCGGCGAGCCAGCTCGAGCCCCAGCCGTAGAGCGCGTACACGCGCACCGGCTGAGAGGAAAGGAGCCCGAAAGAGACCTCCGGGCCATGACAGGTCGAGGGACTCGACGCGCCCGCGGTGCATCACGGCGTAGCGCGGCGAATCGACCGTGTGAACCCGATCTTCGATCTCCAGGGATCGCGCTAGATCGACGAGCTGGGAGTGGCCCGGCCCCAAGAAAGGCGTTCCGCGATCGACGACGAAGCCTTCCCCTCCTGACACGGGAGCTTCGAGGGTGCGCATCCGGCCGCCCGGCTCGAGCTCGCTTTCGAGTACCTCGACGTCGTAACCGGCTCGGACCAACCTCCACGCACAGGAGAGGCCCGAGATTCCCGCTCCGACGACCACGATGGACGCCAATGTCAGCTGTCCTCCTCCACGTCGTTGGCCTCGCCCGCCCGAGAGCGCACACCGGCAAGGCTCGTCTCCAGGGCGTCCGTCAGGGCCTTGGGAACGAAGGGCTTGCCGAGGAACTCACCTCCGCAGCGCGCCAGCAGCTCGTTCACCTCCCGGCTGGGGATGTCTCCACTCGTCACGACGACCGCCAGATCGGGGCGAATCACCAGGATGCGATCGAGGACCTCTGCCACGCCATGGGGCGGAATGTTGATATCGAGGATGGCGGCCTCGATCTCGGCATGATTTGCGGCGAAGACTTCGAGCGCCTCCCGGCCATCAATCGCGCTGTACGTCTGATGACCGGCCTTCTCCACGACCCGGGTCATCAACCGGAGCAGGGCGACCTCGTCTTCGACGATCAGGATCTTCACGGAGTGAGACTACCTTCGTCCACGCCGCATTCATAGGGCGGAAGCGTGAGAATCAGGCAGGGAATGAATCACCTCGCCTTCGATCAGCGCGGCTCCGTCGCGAAGAGCTCGTGCGCCAACCACTCGCTCACGAATCGATGCCCCGCGGCGTTCCAGTGCCCGTCCACGTCGTAGTAGAGCGGCTCGTCGGTGGCGCACACGTGGCCTCTCATCGCAGCCAGGGGATCGAGGACCTCGATGCTGTGGAGTCGGGCTGCCTCGCTGAAGAGCGCGCGAGTGCTCGCTCGTCGCCCGAGCCGCCCGGGGCTCGTGGGCCACTGCACTTCCTCGGCGTCCGGGATCAGGAGAATCGTCAGCTCGTATCCCGAGCGATCCGCGTGCCCGGCCCAGGCGCGCTGGATCCAATCGATCTTTGGCCGAGGCGAGTGGGAGGGGGAGGGGGAGCGGGTTGCCCGGTCGTTGCCGGTTTCGATCGATGCCGGCGGAGGAGCTGCCGAGGGAGGAGCTGCCGGGGGGGACGTCACGCGCTCGTGAAGCTTCTCGGCCGCCAACCGACACGGACTCTCGAGTACCTCAGTCGATGTCCCGGCGGAGCCGCTCAGCCGGCGTATTTCCGGCGCGACTCCCTTCACCAGGAGGTTCACCAACGCCGACTTTCTCAGCCAATGCGGTAACCAGTCATCCCGCTTCGCCAGCGCGACCAGCTCTCCGTCGCTCACCCGCCAGCGTGTGAGATCGAGGTCGCTCAAGTCGTTCGAGAGGCAGACACCGACGACGACCCGATCCGGCTTCCAGCTCGAGGCCACCTCGCGCGTGAATAGGTACTCCGTATCCAGCGTGAAGCCGCTCGCGAATCCCGCGTTCACCGACTCGATACGTTTACCAAGACCGCGAAGGGCATCCTCCAGGCGATTTGGAAAGCTCTGGCCCTGCTCGACCCCGTAGCCGAACGTGAATGAGTCACCGACGAAGAGCACCCGGGGCCGGCCCGGGCTCGGCGCGGGAGGCAGCTCATGATCCATCCGCAGCCCGCTCTGGTTCGTCGAGAAGCGAAACGCAAACTCCCCGCTGTGACCGTGCACGACAGCATCGCGCACGCCCGGCCGGAGCCCCCGCGCGTATACCGGATCGAGTCGCCACATCTTCCACTGATCGCTCCACTGGGGAGCGATCGCGCGAATCCCAAGCTCGCAGAGCAGAAGGCCGAGCAGGAGACCGAGTCCGAGCAGCCCGAGCCGTGCAACGCGAGCTCTGGTAGCCATGTCCGATACCGCTCCTCGCCCGGGGCCGGGTATGGGAGCAAGCCCCGCGCGCACCGGCCCCGATTCAACGGGCCAGGAGCCCGCGCGACAGAGGGGAGCACGCGTCCAACCGCGGACCCGATCCCGCTGGCTGCATTGCGAAAGCTTGCCCTAGCTAGCGGCCGGGCAGATGTCCGCGATGCCAGGTGCTGGTCACGGTATAGCCCGTCGTCGACTCGACGTCCGTGCCATTGATGTGGCGGCCATCGGGGGCAAGGTCACCGCGTACGCTCCCCGACACTCCGGCGGCATTGCGATAGTTCACCGCGATCGTCCCGCCCTGAATGCCGCCTTCGGCGATCAGATAGGGAGTTCCCAGCAGCGGATTGACGGCATAGATCTGGAGCGTCCCCCCATTTTGCTGAATCTGGAGTGGATTCCCCTGATCGTCGTACCAGGTTCCGCTGATGTCGACCGAGGGCCGGGCCATGGGACGCGCCGAGGGCCGAGCCGCGGGTGGCGCGGCCCAGGCGGTCACATCCTGCACCTCGTCTTCGAGTTGACCCATGAGGCCGGGGGTGATTCGCCCGTCGACGCGGTAGCCGTTGCTGTCCTGGAAGTCGCGAATCGCGTAGATCGTCGAGGGGCCCTTCAGACCATCGGCCGGCCCCGGGTCGTAGCCGAGCTGCGCCAACATGCCCTGGACGCGCTGCACCTCGGATGAATACCCATCTGTCACCGCGGCGGCGACATCGATGGCCGAGACCGGTGTCGTCACGACGATGCCCGGGGGCACGATCCCGGGCTCCCAATCGTCTTCACCGTCTTGCGCGAAGAGGCCGATCAGAAGCATGAGCCCCACCAGCCCCACCCCAACCTTGGCGAAACGTCCCAGTCTCGATTTCGACTCTTTCTGCGGAGCCTGGCGAGCGGGCTCTCTGGCCTGGGACTCCCGGCGCACGATCTCGTGCGCCGAGGTGACGGTCCCGGTCGCGCGTTTCAGGCCGGGGATTCGCTCGAGGGTACGGATCAGCTCGGCGACGTCGGTCATCCAGCGCTTCCCGTCCCCCAGCTCGTGGGCCTGGCGCCGGGCGAGCTTCGACAGGGACTCGGGCAGCACCTCGACGGAGGGCATCCCGGCGCCATTCACCAGGACCGGGATCACCCGAGCCTTCCGCTCGAGCGCGGCGGAGACTTCCACGCGCACGAAATCGTGATCGTCCTCGAGCCTGGGGCGCCCCTCCGGCCCAGCGATGGTCAACCAATCCCGGCCGATGACGACGAGCAGAGCGGCGCAGGAGTCGACCGCTTCGTCGATGGCGTCCACGAAGTCGGCCCCGGGCTCGATCGCCTCGAGGTCCATGAAGATCTGGTCCCGTCCGAAGTGTTCGCGTAGATCGTCTGCGAGGCGACCGGTATACCCGGACGTATCCTCGCGGCGGTAGCTGATGAAGATGCGTGCCATCGCTCGAGCCCCTCCCCCAAGGTACGCAGCGAATTGTAACCCGCTCCGTGCAAACCGGAAATCGGGACTGCCCGGTGAACCTCCGCTGGTGGCGGTCAGCCCCCCAGAGGCCTCACGGCCTGGAAGGAGACCAACTCACGTGTGAGAGCCGCAGGGCTGAAAGCGTTGAGAGAAGTGCGCGGCGGTTCGCGGCGCTTCAGAGCTCGGGCGCTGCAGCCTCTGTGGCCTCTTCGGCCTTGATCCTCTTCATTTCCTCGTAGTTGACCCAGACTTCGCCTTCCTTGGGGCCCCGGCGCTTCCGGACACCCTCGATCAGCTGCCACCCTCCACTCGAGGTTCTCCCGAACAGACTCTCGTCGCGCTCCTTTGCAAGTTGTTCGAGATGCGCCTGCTGCTGCTCGGCCTGCATGACCGCCACTTCGGCCTTCTTCTTTGCAGCGCGCTGGTCGTAGGCGGAGGCATTGGGGAGCTTGACCTCCTTGTCCATGTCCTTGGCTCTCGACCCGGGTCGCAGGACCATCAGCGGCAGCTTGGCGCTGATGTGCTCGTCGATCCGCGCCAAGGTCCAGCTCCCTTCGAAGCGCTCCGGGTTGATCACATCGCCACGCTCGAGGCCCAGCTCACCGGCCGGCGATTTCCTGACGACCGACATGACGACGAATCCGAGATCTCCAGGGATGATCAGTGCACCCGACTCCGGAATCTCGAGAGAATGGTAACCCGCGAAGGATTCGTCGAAGCGCTTGCGCTTCAACCACATCCGCTGCGAGCGGTAATCGATTCGAATCACGAACTGCTCGAGCAGCGCGTAGCCGAGCACGGAATCCGTCGCGCCCGCCAGGTTGTACCAACGCTTGGGGGCCACGAGCACCGGGGTGCCGCCCAACTCGTAACCCGCAAACGACAATCGCGGCGTCTGGTGGAGCCTCACCTTCATCGGTCCCATCGCGGTACCTCCATCCGGCAGGTCGGGAAGCGCATCCACGTCGATGCCGAGCTTCTTGGCGGCCGTCCCCGAGATGATCAAGGGCGGAGGCGCGCCCGTGTCGAGGAGGAGGTTCAGCTTGCGACCGTTCATCTCGATGTCGGAGTAGGGGCGATTGCTCCGAACCTGGATCGGGATGATTGCCTCGTGCTCTCCTGTGGTCTTCTTGGGCAGCTTGTACTTCCTGGGATCCAGAAAACGCACCCGGCGCTCGATGAAGTCGATTTCGAGCACGTACTCGGCCAGGAAGTTGCCTCCCAGGAGCCCATACTCCCAGCCGGTCTTCGAGCCGGTATCGCTCGAGTCGACATCGACGTAGAACTGCAGGTCGCGGCCCAGGCGCGTCCCCTTGCGATAGGGGGTGGATCGGTCTCTCCGAATCGTGACCCCGAGATCGCGTGCCGCACCAGGCGTCAGCACCGAGTGGCTGGCGCCGGTATCGAGCATCAGGATGAAGGGCTTCTGGCCATCGGGCGCCAGGTTGACGAAGACCCTGTAGGGGACGTCATCATTCTCGAAGGGCAGGTCGGCGAGGATGGCTTTCGCAGACGGTTCGGGGATGCCGTTCGTCGAGTCCGGCTTCGCCCTCGCGAACCCCGATGGGACGACCAACAGGCTGACCAGAGCGGCCACGGAGACGCTGGACGAGCGGAGCTTCGGGTTGGACCGGATCATGGAGCGATCTCCCTCGATCTCGATTCTCGGGCCATCATACACTGACGAGATGCAAAACGGATCGTCCATCTGCACGAACGACGACACGACGCAATGCCTCGCAGATCGCACTTGTAGCAGTGTCTTCGACGTCGCATGCTTGGGCGCGCCATGAATGATGGTCCGGCCACGCTGAGACGCAGCATCTCCTTCCCCCTCCTTCTGCTCTATGGCGTCGGAACCACCGTGGGAGCGGGCATCTACGCCTTGACGGGGAAGGTGGCGGGGGAGGCCGGCGGCGCAGCGCCCTTTTCTTTTCTACTCGCTTCGGTGGTCGCCGG
>CBDUYG010000138.1:0-7714 GCA_965371385.1 uncultured Myxococcales bacterium
TCGGAGATGTCGGACAGGGCAAATGGGAAGAGGTCGACTTCCTCCCCTCCGGTACGCCCGGCGGGGTGAACTTCGGCTGGCGCGCCTGTGAGGGGAATCACGACAACACGAGCGTGGGCTCGCCCCAGTGTGACTCGATCGAGTCCCAGCCTCCGCTGATCGAGTACGGGCACGGCGGCGGTGAGAAAGAGGGAAACAGCATCACCGGTGGCTATGTATACCGGGGCAGCAAATTCCCCGAGCTCGTGGGCGCCTATATCTTCACGGATTTCGTTTCGAAGCGGGTCTGGTTCCATGACGGCGATGGTTGGGATCTGCTCGCCAATGCCCCGAGTGGAATCAGCTCCCTGGGCGAGGATCGAAACGGAGAGATCCTCTTCGTGGCCCTCGACGGCCCGATCTACCGCCTCGAACGGACCGAGCAGAGCAGTACGAACGAAGGAGGCTTCCCGCAGCTCCTCTCCCAGACGGGGTTCTTCGACGAACTCGGAGAGAGTCTCACCCCCGCGACCGGAATGATCGAGTTCGACGTCACGTCGCCCCTCTGGTCCGATGGCGCCGAGAAGCGCCGCTGGCTCGCCCTCCCCGGCGATTCCACGATCGCCTTCCACGCCGACCAGCCGTGGGGCTTCCCGCTCGGAACGGCCCTGGTGAAGCACTTCGAGCTTCCCCTCGATACCGGCGGCGTGCGTCGTCTCGAGACTCGCGTGCTGCTTCGTCAGCAGGCCGACTGGGTCGGGGTCACGTACAAGTGGAACGCCAATCAAGACGACGCCAACCTGCTCCTCGCTGGAGGCGAAGAGGAAATCGACCTCGGATCGACGACCCAGACCTGGACCTACCCCTCGACGACCGAGTGCCTGAGCTGCCACACGACCCCGCCGAATCGCGTACTCGGACCGCGCACCCACCAGCTCGGCGATGCGCTCGCCGGCAGCGGCCAGGTCCAGCTCGACCGCTGGAGCTGCCTCGGTCTCTTCGGTAGCGACATCCGCGGCGCCGATCGCTACGAGAGCTACGCCCCGGTTGACGATGAAGGAGCCGATCTGCTGCTGCGATCTCGCTCGTACTTCGCCAGCAACTGCGCTCACTGCCATTGGCCGGGAGTCGTCATCGGGCAGGTCGATATCGACCTGCGTTTCGAGATCCCCCTGCTCGATGCGGGGCTGATCGGTGTGCTGCCATCGGGGAGCTACATGGGAATCGCGGATCCGCGGATCATCAAGTCGGGGAGCAGCGCAGAGAGTGTGCTCTGGGTCCGGATGGACTCCGACGATCCAGACGAGCGAATGGCCCGGGGCACGCACGAGCGCGACCTCGCCGCCCTCGACACGGTGGGAGACTGGATCGACGCCGGCGGACTCGAGGACGTCGACTCGGACGGGGACGGGGTCGCGGATCTGGACGACAACTGCCCCACGGTCCACAACGATGGCCAGATCGATGGCGATTCCGATGCGATCGGCGACGCCTGCGACCCCGACCAGCTGCCGGAGCTCCGGGTCACCCAGCTCACGACCAGGGTCGAAGTTTCCCTGGGAATGCGAGTCAGTCCCGAAGCAAGCGTCCTGAATGACGGTGGGGATGCCGCCGACTTCCCCGTCAGCTTCCACCTCTCGCTCGATCTCGACTACGACCCGGGTCTCGACCCCAACGTGGGAAGCTGCTGGATCGAGTCCCTCGATGCGGGTGAGAGCGCGAGCTGCATCCCCACGGACGCCTCGATTCCCACCTCCCTGCAGGTCGGCGAGACGCCTCGCGACTATCACTGGATCGCATGCGCCGATCGCATCGGCGTCGTGCTCGAGGGCGACGAGAGCAACAACTGCCTCGTCGCGAGCGAGGTGGTTAGCGTGCCCGAGCCCGGAGCCACGATCTCGATGCTGACATCGCTCTGCAGCATCCTGGGGATCGCGTCTTTCCGCCGGAAGAGCCGGAGCAGACAGCGGCGACGCAACGATGCAGGCCTCGAGCCCGCCTGACACCTGGAGCCCCTCTCTGTTATTCTCTGCCGCTCTCCGCTTTCCGCTGTTTTTCATTCCTTGGGGGGCGAGCGGGATCGAAGGGGAGCGTTTCACGTCCATGTCTGATCAAGCGGATGGCCGGCCGGCCGGTCCCTCCAACTTCGTTCGCGACATCGTGATCGCCGACCTCGAGAGCGGCCGCTTCGGCGGCAAGGTCGTCACCCGCTTCCCCCCGGAACCGAACGGGCGGCTGCACCTCGGCCACGGCTTCGCGATGCGCGTGAGCTACGAGATCGCGCGCGAGTTCGGCGGCAGCTTCCATCTGCGTTTCGACGACACGAATCCCCTCACCGAAGAGGCCGAGCACGTCGAGAGCCAGAAGGAAGACATCCGCTGGCTCGGGATCGACTGGGGCGAGAACCTCTTCTTCGCGTCCGACTACTTCGAGGCGATGTACGACTACGCGATCGAGCTGGTGAAGCAGGGCAACGCCTACGTCTGCGAGCTCAGCCAGGCGGAGATCCGGGAGCAGCGCGGCACACCCACGCTCGAGGGCACTCACAGCCCCTATCGCGACCGAAGTGTCGAAGAGAACCTCGAGCTCTTCGCCAGGATGAAGAGCGGCGAGATCGAGCAGGGGAAGGCCGTGCTGCGGGCGAAGATCGACATGTCGGCGCCCAACCTGCTTCTACGCGATCCGGTGATCTACCGCATCGTCGACGCGCACCACTTCCGCCGGGGCGACGAATGGCGGATCTACCCCCTCTATGATTGGGCCCACGGCCTCGAAGATTCGATCGAGGGCATCACCCACTCCCTGTGCAGCCTCGAGTTCGACAACAACCGGGCGCTCTACGACTGGTTCCTCGATCGCCTGGGCGTGCATCATCCGAAGCAACTCGAATTCTCGCGCCTGAACCTCAGCCATACGGTGATGAGCAAGCGCAAGCTGAGTCAGCTCGTCGAGGGCGGCCATGTCGCGGGCTGGGACGACCCCAGGATGCCCACCCTCTCGGGTCTGCGTCGCCGGGGAATCCCGCCCCAGGCGATCAACGACTTCCTCTCCCTGATCTCGGTCTCCAAGTCGCCCAACGACGCCGTCGATCTATCGCTGCTGGAGTACAGCATCCGCCAGCTCCTCAACCGCACGGCGGATCGCGTGATGGCCGTGCTGCGCCCCTTGAAGCTGATCATCGACAACTATCCCGAGGATCAGGTGGAGTGGCTGGAGGCCGAGAACAACCCGGAGGATGAGTCCCGGGGAACCCGCAAGCTTCCCTTCTCGCGGGAGGTCTTCATCGAGCGCGAGGATTTCCAGGTCGATCCTCCGCCCAAGTACTTTCGCCTCTCGCCGGGCTCGGAGATCCGGCTCAAGCACGCCTACCTGATCACCTGCGAGAGCTACGTCGAGGATCCGGAGACCGGCGAGATCCGCGAGGTCCACTGCCGCTACGACCCGGAGTCGAGAGGCGGCTCGGCCCCGGATGGAAGACGGGTGCGCGGCACCTCCCACTGGGTTTCGGCGAGTCACGCGATCCCGGCCGAGGTACGCCTCTACGATCGCCTCTTCAACGTCGAAGAGCCTGCACGGGAGGAGGAAGGCAAGACCTTCCTCGACCACCTCAACCCGGAGTCGATGACGGTACTCGAGGATTGCCTGCTCGAGCCCGGCCTCGCTGAAGCCTCAGCAGACGACCGTCGTCAGTTCATGCGCCAGGGGTACTTCTGTCTCGATTCCGAGGCCTCGGCTTCGGCTTCGGGCAAGCCGGTCTTCAACCAGATCGTCGCGCTCAAGGACGCATGGAAGAAGATCGAGAAGCGTCGCGAAAAGAAGGGACAGAAGCAGGGTCGCAAGAAGGGAAGGCGGAAGGAAAGGCAGGACGCGGGCCAGGAGGGGCGGGAGAGTCGAGAGACGAGCTGATCGCTTCAGACGCCGACGGCCGCCGCATCCCTATCCGTCAATAGACCGCCATCGCTGCGGGCCGCGACCGTCCCATCGCGCTTCCACGAGCGCTCGCATCGGGGCTCGTCCCGCAGATCGTGAACCTGCACACCGAGCTCACCATCTGCAATCAGGTGGAAGCGGCTGACACCACACAGATCTGCGAGCTCGGCCTCGAAGGGCTGGAGACGATCGAGTTCTACCTTCGTGACGCACAGCGTAATGCCGGCATCGAGAGGATTCTGGAGCAGCTCATCCGATTGCTCCGCGTCACGCGCGTCTTCGAGCGCCTTCTGGACGCGACCTCGCTGAGTCATGACCGCGTCCCAACCTTCGCCCCCAGCCTCGGTGCGGGGCAACGCTACCGCCTCGGGCAGCGGCTGGGCGTGGACGCAATCCGCGGAGCCCAGATCCTCACCGCGCAGGGCCAACAGCGCCTCGTCGGCGGTGTGCACCAGGATCGGAGCGAGCAGCCGGCAGAGCGCATCGGCGATGTCATGGAGCATCGTCTGGCAGCGCCGCCGGCGATCGCTCCCGGTGGCATCGCAATAGAGGCGATCCTTCGCGGCCGCGAAATAGACGGCGCTCATGGCTTCGTTGCAGAAGTGGTAGATCGCCTGCTGGGCGTCGCGGAACTGGTAGCCCTCGTATGCCTCGCGGACCGTATCGATGAGCTGCGCGAGGCGATCCGCCGCCCAGGCGTCGATGCTCGCTGCGTCTTCCGGGCCGAGCTCGCGCCGATCCCTGGCCGGATCGAAGTCCTGGATGTTCGAGAGCAGGAAGCGGAGGGTGTTGCGGACCTTGCGATACTCCTCCCCCGCGACCCCGAAGAACCCGGCGTCAACCTTCACGTCATTGGCATAGTTGAGCCCGGCAACCCACCAGCGGCAGACATCGGCGCCGTGGTCGCGCAGCAGGTCTTCCACCGCCAGGGCATTGCCGGCCGATTTGCTCAGCTTCATGCCCTTCGCATCGACGATGAATCCGTGGGTGAGGAGACAGCGAAAGGGTGGCTCCCCCGTGACTCCCAGCGCGGGCAGCAGGGAGAGCTGGAACCAACCGCGGTGCTGATCCGAGCCCTCGAGATAGAGGTCCGCGGGGTAGCCCAGCCCACGCCGGCGCAGCACCGCATTCCACGAAGATCCGCTCTCGAACCAGACGTCGAAGATATCGCCGCAGCGCGTGAGTGAAGCGCCCTCCGGCCCACCGGCCTCCCGCAGCCACTCGGGGACGGCGGGATCCGCCTGCCAGTCGTACTTCGCGAGCAGCTCGGCCTCGGACTCCGCGATGAACCACACGTTCGAGCCCTTCTCGCGGATCAGCTCGGCGACCGCGTGAATCGAGGCCGGGGTCAAGAGCACCTGCCCGGGCTCAGGCCCATAGAAGGCCGGAATCGGGAGCCCCCAGGAGCGCTGGCGACTGAGGCACCAATCCGGTCGGGTCTCGAGCATGCCCCGCATGCGATTGCGGCCCCACTCGGGCACGAAGCGAATAATCTCGTTGGTCGCGGCGAGCGCCATTTCGCGCAGGGTCGTGCCGTCTCCGTCCGCACGCGGGCGATCGACTCCTGCGAACCACTGCTCGGTCGCGCGAAAGATCACCGGCGTCTTGCCTCGCCAGTCGTGAGGATACGAGTGGGTGAATCGATGTTGACGGAGAAGATGTCCCGAGTCGTCGATCCGCTCGACGATCGCCCGATTGGCGTCCCAGATCGACATCCCGCGCAGCCACTCCGGCACGCTCTCGTCGAAGGTTCCGTCCGCCTGGACCGGGCAGAATATCTCGAGCCCCTCGCGCAGACCGGTCGCGTAATCGTCCGCTCCGTGGCCGGGTGCCGTGTGGACGAGCCCCGTGCCGTCATCGAGGGTCACGTAATCGGCGCCGACCAGCGGGCGTCGCACGTCGTCGTCGAGGAAGGGATGGCGATAGCAGAGCTCGGCGTCGATCAGCTCCCGGCCCTTCGCGCTGCCGAGTTTCTCGACGTCGCCGGCGCCGCTGGCCGTCAGCACCGACTCGCCCAGGGTCTCCGCCAGGAGCGCCATGCGAGTTTCACCCCCTCGCTCGAAGCGGTACAGGCAATACGTCGCTCCAGGCGCGACCGCGACCGCACGGTTGGCGGGCAGTGTCCAGGGCGTCGTCGTCCAGATCATGAGCTGCGCCGGCGCACCGCCGCCGCCGAGAGCGGCCGGAAGTCGATCGGGCTCCTCGAGCTCGAACCCGACGTAGATACTGGTGTCCTCGCGGTCGTAGTACTCGAGCTCGGCCTCGGCAAGGGCCGTTTGATTGGCGATCGACCAGTGCACGGGCTTGAGCGCACGGAAGATCAGCTCCTGCTCGACCAGGGATGCAAAGACGCCCAGCACCTCGGCCTCATAATCGGGGAGCATCGTGAGATAGGGGTTCTGGTAGTCGCCGACGGTGCCGAGCCGCTGCAGCTGGCGAGACTGCAGCTTGACGATCTTCTCGGCGTAGCTCTGGCACTTGCGCCGGATCTTCAGGGGCGTCATCTCATCGGCGTCGGCGCCGAGCTGCTGCAGGACCTTGTGCTCGATCGGCAGTCCATGGCAGTCCCAGCCCGGGACGAAATCAACGTCGTATCCGAGCATCGTTCGGGTGCGCACCACGAGATCCTTCAGGACCTTGTTGAGGAGGTGACCCATGTGGATGTCGCCGTTCGCGTAGGGGGGGCCGTCGTGGAAGACGAAGGGCCCCTCTGGATGCGCCGCCTCGCGCATCTTGCGCGCGAGATCGATCTTCTCCCAGCGCTGCTGGAACTGCGGCTCGCGCTGCACCAGGTTGGCCTTCATCGAGAAGCTCGTCCTGGGCAGGTTGAGCGTCGACTTGTAGGGATTCTTCTTCTTCGTCGTCTGCTCGCTCACTGGGATCCTCGGGTCGCTCCTCGCGATGGATTCCGATCCGCTGGACCCGCTCCAGCTCCGCTCGGATACAAAAAAGCCCCGCCGATGGGCAGGGCTTGGCGGTGCACTCGATCCGCGTACGCCCTACCCGCTCCCGCCGGCGAGGATGATGCCGGTAATCGGAATAAAATTGGTCGCTATCCGGGGGGACCGCACTCGCATGGCGCGCAGTATATCGGCAGCCTGCGCTTCCCCACAAGGGCCGCACGGGACATAGCGCGGGCATTTCGCCACAGCCGATTCCGCTTCTGTGAAGCCGGAGTCGGCATGCCCTACCCCCGGCTCGGCCTGCCACTCCATTCCTCGTTCGCTCCTCAGCGAAAACCGAATTCGAGTCCATCGATGACCGGGTGGAGCAGGCAGGGAATGCCTCCGTCCATTCATCTGCATCCACCTGTGCGCCGCGACGGAATCATGTTGTAAGGTGGTGCGACCGGAATGTCGGCGGGGAAAGCCGAGTAGCGCGAGGACGTGGACGTCAGGTACGAGGGGGAGACGGTGTTGCTCGAGAGGACTCTGGTGATCGGCTTCATGATCCTGATCGTCTCGTCCGGCGTCGGCCGGGCCGAGGCACCGCCGGAAGTCGAGACGAACTTCGACCGCGACGGCCTCTACGTCGGCCTCGACGCAGCATTCCTGCTCGACGTAAGCAAGACCGACCTCGGCGGCCGGGCGAAGGACACCTGGGGAATCGAGATCTTCGGCGGTATGCGCTTCAACCCCCACCTGGCCGCCGAGCTTCAGCTCGAGTACTCGGGAGCCATCCAGGGCGTATCATTCGGCCCGAGATTCAAGGCCTACATCCTGACGAAGCGCATCCAGCCCTATCTCTCGTTCGGGATCGGCCTGCTCAACGGCAAAGTCGCGAACGGCCACCACGAATGGGGTGG
>CBDUYG010000139.1:0-7667 GCA_965371385.1 uncultured Myxococcales bacterium
TCGGGACTGTCGCAGTGCTCGCCGGCCTCGCGGCCCATCCTGGAGCCTCTCCGGCCGCAGATGACGCCGCTGCGCCGGTCGTCGAGACGACGCAGATCCGCCCGGGATTTTCCGTTCTGACCACGAGCCGGGGCGGCAACGTCGGGGTCAGCCATGGCCCCGATGGTGTCTTCCTGATCGACGATCAGTTGGTGCAGATCACGCCGCAGATCCTCGAGGCCGTTGCCCTGCTGGACTCCGGGCCGATCCGCCTCGTGGCCAATACCCACTGGCATGCCGACCACACGGGGGGCAATGCGCGTGCCGCCAGAGCCGGCGCGATCATCGTCGCCCATGAAAACGTGCGAAAGAGGATGAGCAGTGATCAGTTCAGCGCGGCCTTCAATCGCACGACACCCGCTTCAGCGCCGGAGGCGCTACCCGTCGTCACCTTCGCGAATGATGTGACGCTCCACCTCAACGGGAATACGATCCACATGAAGCACGTGGCCCCCGCCCACACCGACGGCGACTCGATCGTCTTCTTCGAGGAGGCCGACGTGATCCACACGGGAGACATCTACTTCAACGGCTTCTATCCCTTCATCGACGTCTCGAGCGGAGGCAGTCCGAAGGGCGTGCTGGCGGCGGTGGATCGCGTCCTGGCCCTGGCGGGGGAATCGACGCGGATCATCCCGGGACACGGGCCGCTCTCCAACGCCGACGAGCTCGCCGTCTATCGAGAGATGCTCGCCGGAGTGATTGCGGCGGTCGAAGCCGAGATGGGGAAGGGAAAGACGCTCGATGAGGTCATCGCCGCCAAGCCAAGCCGCGATTACGACGCCGAGTGGGGAGGCGGCTTCCTGCCGCCCGACCGCTTCGTCGCAATCGTCTTCCACGGGCTCTCGGGCGGTTGAAGACCGGGCTTTCCCGCCTCGCGAGAAGATCCGGGCGATGCCTCTAGAGCAGACCCACCCGCTGTCCGCAGAAGATCTGGCCGCTGTAGCCGTAATCGACGAAGAGGTTCACGCCGCTGACGTAGCTCATCGCCTCGCTGTTGAGGGCGATCAGGGGCTCGGCCATCTCCTCGGCGGTGGCGTTGCGGCCGACCGGAGCTTGGAAGTGCTCGTCCATCGCCTCCTTCGGGATCTGCTCGTGGAAGGCGGGCATCATCGGCGTATCGGTCGGAGCCGGGCTCAGGCAGTTGATGCGGATGTGGCGCTGGGCGAGCTCTGCCGCGCGCGAGTACGTGTACCCGATGATGCACTGCTTCGAGAAGAGGTAGCCGTTCGCGATCTCGGGGCGATCCTCGCACCACTTGCGGGCCTCCGAGAAGTCCGTGATCGCGAGCAGGGCGTGGACGTTCTCCTGGTTCTTCGGATAGCCCATGCCCGCTACCGAGGTGATGCTGGCGATCGAGCCGCCATCCTTGATTCGGGGCAGCAGGGACTCGGTGATGTGCCGCAGGCCGACGAAGTTCACCAGCATCGTGTCGAGACTGGTGAAGCGCGGCGCGCCAGGCAGCCCCGCGCAGTTGAAGTGGTGATCGATCTCGCCGTCGATCTGGGAGAGAGCGGAGTCGATCGAGTCCTCGCTGGTGAGGTCGACCTTGATCGCCTGCTTGACCGGGGCCTCGATGGGCTGGATGTCGAGAGCGTGAACCTCGGCCCCGAGGTCGACGAGGATCTGCGCGCACGAGCCGCCCATGCCCGATGCGGCTCCGGTGACGACACAGCGCTTTCCCTGATACTTGAGGATATCGGTCATGGGGGTTTCCTTGCCTCTCCTGGTCTGCGGCCTGTTTCTGGCCATGCGGCGTCGAACGCCGGGGGGTGTGAGGCCGCTCCGGGGCGGCCCCGAGAAGAAAACATCCTACCCGAGTTTTCATCGGATCTGCAATGCAATCGGGAGCGGAAGGCTTCGCCTGGCAGCTCGGCGGCTGGAAATTCGAGTGCCGATGGTGGCTCACTGCCTCACACTGATGCAGCCTGGCGGGACGAGCAGGAGGAGGCCTGATGCACCTCCATCCCATCTCGATCAAGCGGCTCGGTGGGCGCTCGATCGGGTGCGTCGGGTGGTCCCTTTCGTTCAGCCCCTCGCAGACGAGACGGCCTAAGACAGAGTCCAACGGGGGCCCGGCGGGCACGCATCCGAAGGCTTTCTGCCCTGATTTCCGAGGCCGATCTGCCGTCGTGCTGCGTGCCCCCCAGCGGACCCGATTCTCGGCGCCGATACTGCGACGCTCGTGGAATACGAGGGTGGGTCGACGGAGGCTCCGAGAAGCGTCAGAATTAGAACGTGTTTCACTCTCTTCGAGCTTCGAGCGAGCACTCCGCGAAGAGCAGCCACCAACAGCCAGAGGAAGACGAGACGTGTACATCGGTTATGACGAGGAACAGGAGGCCCTGCGCAAGGAGCTGCGGACCTACTACGACCAGCTCCTGACGCCCGAGATCCGCGACGGGCTGCACAAGGACCACGGCACCGGAGAGACCACCCGCAAGGTGGTGCGCCAGATGGGCGAAGATGGCTGGCTTGGGATCGGCTGGCCGGTCGAATACGGCGGTCGGGGTCGCTCGGCGATCGAGCAGTTCATCTTCTTCGATGAGTCGATGCGGGCCGGCGCGCCGGTTCCCATGCTGACGATCAACACGGTTGGCCCGACCCTCTTCAAGCACGCTTCCCAGGAGCACAAGGACTACTTCCTGCCGAAGATCCTGAAGGGGCAGGTCCACTTCTGTATCGGCTACACGGAGCCCGACGCCGGGACGGATCTTGCCGCCCTCCAGTGCCGAGCCGTGCGCGACGGCGACGACTACGTGATCAACGGGCAGAAGGTCTTCACCAGCCTCGCGAGCGACGCCGACTGGATCTGGCTCGCGACCCGCACCGACCCCGACGCCGCCAAGCACGCGGGTCTCTCGATGTTCCTGGTCGACATGAATACCCCGGGCATCAAGGTCGAGCCGATGGATCTGCTCTCCTCCCACGATATCAACACGTGCTTCTTCGACGATGTCCGCGTCCCCGCGAAGAATCTCGTGGGCGGGGAGAACAAGGGCTGGAAGCTCATCACCGGTCAGCTCAACCACGAGCGCGTCACCATCTGCTCGCCGGGCATGCTCGAGTCGCCCTACAAGGAGGTGCTCCGCTGGGCGCGCGAGACCCGGCTGCCCGATGGCCGGCGCGTGATCGATCAGGAGAAGGTGCAGATCGCCCTGGCCCGCGTCCACGCCGGCCTCGAGTTCCTGCGCCTCGCGAACTGGAAGGTCGCGTGGCAGGGGACCCAGGGGAGCCTCTCGGTGGCGGACGCCTCGAGCATCAAGGTCTTCGGCACCGAGTGGTATCTCGAATCGCTCCGGCTGATGATGGAGGTGATGGGGCCGCGCTCGTATCTGCGGCCCGGCTCGAGCGAAGCGCTGCTCAAAGGCCACATCGAGTCGATGTATCGCGGCCTCGTGATCCTGACCTTTGGCGGCGGAACGAACGAGATTCAGCGCGATCTGATCGGCATGTTCGGTCTCGGGTTGCCCCGCGCGCCGCGATTCTGAATTCGCGCAACGAGCCGGAACCCAAGAGAGTCGATTCGAGAACCCTCGTCCGTAGCCTTCAGAACGAAGCGCCCGGACAACGACGAAGAGCGAGAATATAGAGCAATGGATTTTTCCTATAGCGACGAGCAGGAGGCGATCGCCGAGCTGGCACGCCAGATCATGTCCGACGGGGCGACCCAGGATCGAATGCGTGAGCTCGAGAAGGACGATGGCCCCCGCCATGCGCCGGAAATCTGGAGCGAGCTCGCCAACGCGGGTGTGCTGGGGATCGCGATTCCCGAGGAGTACGGCGGAGCGGGAATGGGCTTTCTGGAGCTGGCCCTGATCGCGGAACAGGTCGGCGTGACGGTTGCGCCGGTCCCCTTCGTCGAGACCACCGTGCTGGGCGCGCTTCCCATCGCGAAATTCGGTAGTGACGCCCAGAAGTCCGGAATACTGCCGAAGGTCGTCGAGGGAGAGCTGATCCTGACCGCGGCCCTGCAGGAGGATTTGCGGGAGCCCGAAGAGCCCGCCACTGAAGCGAAGGCCGAGGGCGCGGGCTGGAAGCTCAGCGGTGAGAAGATCTGCGTGCCCGCCGGTGTGATCGCGGATCTCATCCTGGTGCCGGCGGCAACTCCCGAAGGCCAGGTTGGCATCTTTCTCGTCGATCCGAAGGCCGAGGGTTGCCGGGTGCTGCCCCTCGATACCACCAGCGACCAGCCCGAAGCTCATCTCGTCCTCGATGGCGTCCTGGTCACGGAGGACGATCTGATCGGATCCCTCGATCAGGGTCGATCCATCCTCGAGTGGATCCTCGACCGGGCAAACTCGGCCCTCTGCTCCCTGATGCTCGGCATTTGCGAGGAGGCCCTTCGACTCACGGCCGAGTACACCAAGGGGCGCGAGCAGTTCGGTCAGGCGATCGCGACCTTCCAGGCGGTGGGACAGCGGGCCGCGGACGCCTTCATCGACACCGAAGCGATCCGGCTCACCTCGCTCCAGGCGGCCTGGCGCATCTCCGAGGGGCTTCCGGCCGCCTCCCAGATCGCGTCTGCGAAGGTCTGGGCGGCCGAGGGCGGAGATCGCGTCGTCCATACCGCGACTCATCTCCACGGAGGCATGGGAGTCGACAAGGATTATCCTCTCTTCCGCTACTTCACCTATGCCCGGCAGCTGAGCCTGACCCTGGGTGGCTCGACGACCCACCTCATCAAGCTCGGCCGGCTCCTGGCGGCGGAGTCGGCATAGCCGGCCGGCTTCGGCAGGCTGAGCGAAAAACAACGCCAGGAGATGGCAGGAGAGGGGATGCAATGGCCTCCATTCAACTCGAAGACATCATCGATCGGCTCGAAATCGACGACCTGCTGACGCAATATGCGACGGCGGTCGACAACAAGGATTGGGACCTCTGGGAGACCTGCTTTACCGAGGACGCCTTCGTCGATTACGAATCCGCAGGGGGCATCAAGGGCCGGCGAGCCGAGGTGCGAGCCTGGCTCGAGAAGACCCTGGTGATGTTTCCGATGACCCAGCATGTCGTCGGCAATCGCGAGATCAGCGTCGAGGGTGACCGCGCGACGGCGCGCTCGGCCTTCTACAATCCCATGGGACTGCCGGATGGCAATGGGGGGATGAAGCTCTTCTTCGAAGGCGGCTACTACAACGACAAGCTGGTGCGAACCCCCGACGGCTGGCGCATCGAGGAGCGCATCGAGGAGTCGTCGTACTCCACCCTGCGACACTCCCAGATCCAGGCCAAGTAGAACGCGGAGGCGAACGGTTGCGCCGATCCTCGCGCGCGGTCGTGGGTCGTGGTGGTCCGCGGTGGTCGGTGATGCTCGGTGGTGGATCGACGGGCTCCGCGCGTGGCCGCAGGCCGTATTGAAGGTCGGATACCATCGCAAGTAGAAGTGGACGAGGAGCGAGCATGAAACGCATGGCCGGCAAGGTCGTAGTGATTACGGGTGCG
Source organism: uncultured Myxococcales bacterium (assembly GCA_965371385.1). GTDB lineage: Bacteria > Myxococcota_A > UBA9160 > UBA9160 > UBA4427 > CBDUYG01. The sequence continues at coordinate 5,482 of CBDUYG010000139.1, forward strand.
GGATCGGGGATCGGCCTGGCGTGCGCCCATCGATTCGCCGCCGAGGGGGCAACGGTCGTCGGCTTCGACCTCGAGCTCACCGACGAGTGGGGGCGGGTCGAGGCCCAGGCCGAAGCCGCGCGCTACCACACGGGCGACGTCCGCGACGAAGAAGCCCTGGTCGCCCTCGCGAAGGATACCAGCGAGGCCTTCGGGCGGATCGACGTTCTCATCACCGCGGCCGGGATCGCGGGAGGCGGCCCGGTGCACTCGCTCGCGAGCGAGGAGTGGGATCGCGTCCAGGCCGTCAATCTGCGCGGCACCTTTCTCTCCGCCAAGGTCGTGCTCCCGACGATGATGGAGCAGCGCGGAGGCAGCATCATCACGATCGCGAGCGTCGAGGGGATGGAAGGAAACGAAGGGGCCAGCTCGTACAACGCCTCGAAGGGAGGCGTGGTCCTGCTGACGAAGAACATGGCGATGGATTACGGCCGCCTCGGGATCCGGGTCAACGCCATCTGTCCCGGCTTCATCGAGACGCCCCTGCTCTCCGAGGTTCTCGATCTGGAGATCATGGCCGAGGTGAAGGAGGCGATCCGATTCCAGCACAAGCTCGGCCGCCTGGGAAAGCCCGAGGAGATCGCCGGCGTGGCGTACTTTCTTGCCTCCGACGACGCCTCCTTCGTGAGCGGTCAGGCGATCGCCGTCGATGGCGGCTACACCGCGGGCAAGTCCTACGGCATCACCGCCATGCTGGGGTTGGAATAGCAGGAGCACCTGCGTCTGCCGGAGCGGGCCGTCGACGCCCGGTTGTCTCGGCGAGGTCGAGCATGAATCAAGTCCACGGAGCGCACCGTCCCATCGCGGCTCTGATCGTGTTCGCCGTTGCAGTCTCGATCGTGGGCAGCGCAGGGGCCGGCAGCCTCACCGGGGCGATCCTGGACGTTGGCGCGGAAGCCGTCCTCGTGGACGTCCTGCAGGTCCCTGCCAGCTCGGGCTCCTCGCCCCTCGCGCGCATCAATGTCATGCGCGAGGCGCCGGACGGAAGCGGCCGCCTCTTCGTGAACGATCTCAACGGTCTCCTCTACGTGATCGACGCCGGCGTGATTTCGACGTATATGGATTTCACTCTGCTATTCCCTTCGCTGAAGACCTCCCCCGGCCTCGCGTCCGGGCTCGTGAGTTTCGAGTTCCACCCCGAGTTCGCCAGCAATGGGCTCTTCTATACCGTTCACTCGGAGTACGTCGGCTCCACCCCGCCGAATCTGTCGCCGGCGCTTCTCACGACGATCGACCAGCACTCGATCCTGATGGAGTGGGACGCCACGGTACCCAGCGCGAACAGCTTTGCCGGTACCAGTCGCGAACTTCTACGAATCGGCGCGCCCCTTCACCTTCACAACATGGGCGAGATCGCCTTCAACCCCGCCGCGATTCCGAGCGACCCGGACTACGGGCTTCTCTATATCGGGGCTGGGCACTACTCGTCCGTCTTCGTAGGAGAACCCGCGCAGCTGCAGCGGCTCGATACGCCGCTCGGAGCCATCCTGCGGATCGATCCCCTCGGCGGACCCTTCATGCGCGGAGGCACGACGTTTCACTACGGCATTCCCACGACGAATCCCTTCGCCAACGACCCGGATCCGACGGTGCTCGGCGAGATCTATGCGTACGGCTTTCGAAATGCGCATCGCATTCATTGGGACGTCGGCGGCTCCGATGTCGGTCCCTACGTGAGCGACATCGGGGAAGGCAATATCGAGGAGGTGAATCGGCTCGTCTCCGGGGGCAACTACGGCTGGCCGGTACGCGAGGGAGCCTACGAAATCGACGTCGAGACCGATCCCGACGAGGTGTTCGTGCGCTCGGAGGACGGACCCTACCAGTATCCAGTGGCGCAATACGATCACGATGAGGGCCGGGCGATCGCTGGAGGCGTGGTGTTTCGCGGTGATCCGACCAGCCCCCTCGAAGGCCAATTCGTATTCGGGGACATCCGCAACGGCCGGATCTTCTACGCCGACACCGCCGATCTGCTCGCAGCCGACGACGGCGATCCGGATACGACCGCGCAGATCCATGAGGTTGGCCTGATTCACGAAGGCCAACCTACAACGTTGCTGGAAATCGTGGCCGACGCTCTCGGAAAGCCCTCCATCGGCCGGGCCGACCTGCGCTTCGGAATGGACACGAGCGGCCAGATCTAC
>CBDUYG010000140.1:0-7612 GCA_965371385.1 uncultured Myxococcales bacterium
AGGCGTCGCGCCGAACCATCGGCCTGTGTCACCAACACCAGCATTCGCTACTCCAGCTCGAAGATCCGTCTCGCGAAGTTCGAGCGGTGATCCGGGGGGACGATCGAGCAGGCCGTCGTCACACGAAACGTGACGGTCGAGGCGATCGTCGAGATGCAGCCAGGAGCCGAACCCCCCTCTGGATTCAACGGAAAGTTCACCCTTCCGCTGAAGCAAAAAGCCTCGCCTGTGCTACCCGTGCCGCATGATTGAAGCCCCTGCGACCCGCGAGGCGCGCGGGGTCGATCCAGCCCATCCCGGAGAGCTCGTCGGACGCCCGGCCGGCATCGATTCGTGTCGCGAGTCGCCGCCAGCGACGAAGCGAGCCCTCCTCGGACTCCGAGACATCGTGGGGCTGGGGCTTGCGAGCCTCGTCGTGTGTGGCTGCCTCCTGGGCTGCGACGAAGGCCGGAGGCCCGAGCCGGGTCCTGGCGAAACCGCCGAGGGCAGCGCTGGACAGCCGGCGGCTACGGCCGTAGCTGAGATTGCAGCCGAGCTGGAAGCCTCCCGAGCGACTCCAACGATCGACCGGTCCCGGGGAGTCTCACGCGACGCCAAGCTCGACACCTTCGAAATGCTCGTCGAGGACATGTCATCTCCGCGGCATGAGTCCGATGGAGGCGGGCGCGGCTGGATCGAATCGGTCGAGAACGAGCAGGGGGAGGCGATCCTGCTTCACGCGGGGGAGCGGGCACGGATACGGCTCGTCTACGAGGCCGGCCCACTCGGAATCGCCGCGGAAGGCTCGCTCTTCTTCCAGCTCTCGCCCTTCTGGGGCTGGGACCCGCCCCAGAACGCCGAGCCGGATGCTCGCGGCTACACCGAGGTGAGTTCCGCGGTAAAGGACCTCGAGATCGATGCGCGATGGCTCGGCTCCGAGTTGATGGGGATCCAGTTTCCCGGCCGGGGCCTCCGACCTGGAGAGAGGATCCGGGTGGTCTACGGCGCCGGCCCGGCGTTGGCCCACGTCGACAGCTACGCGGAGCACCGCTCGCGAATCTGGTTCGCGGTCGATGGCGATGGTGACGGCATCCGCTCCCTGGTTCCCGATTCCCCCAGCGTCGACATCGCGGCCGGCGAAGCCTCCCGTCTCGTCGTGGTGGTTCCGAGCAGCGCGCGCCCCGGCGAGGAGGTGACGGTCCGGGTGAGCGTGCTCGACGCGAAGGGGAGCATGGGGGCTCCCTATGCAGGTGAAATTCGACTGCTCGCGCCGGAGGGGATCGAGCTACCGGAGAGCGTTCTCTTCGAGCCGAAGCACGAGGGACGTCGCCAGTTCGCCGCGCGCATCCAGCGGCCCGGCATCTACCGGATCGAGGCGATCGCCCCCCTGCCCCAATCCGAGCGTGTGCTGCACGCGGAAAGCAACCCGCTCGTGAGCGAGGCCGACATCCCCCGCCTGCGTTGGGCCGACCTTCACGGACACTCCCAGCTCTCCGACGGCACGGGCACACCGGAGGATTATTTCAGATACGCGCGGGACGTCGCGGGACTCGACGCGATCGCACTCACGGACCACGACCACTGGGGGATGCAGTTCCTCGACTCGCATCCGAAGATGTGGCAGGAAATCAAGCGTAACGTTGCCGACTTCCACGAGCCGGGACGCTTCGTCACCGTGCTGGGCTACGAATGGACGAGCTGGATCCACGGCCATCGGCACGTTCTCTACTTCGGGGACGAGGGCGAGATCCTCAGCACCCTCGACCCCGACTACGAGACTCCGGCCCAGCTCTGGGCGGGCCTGCGAGGCCAGCCCGCCCTCACCTTCGCCCATCACTCCGCCGGCGGCCCGATCTCCACCAACTGGAACTACCCGCCCGACCCCGAGCTGGAACCGGTGACCGAGATCGTGTCGGTGCACGGGAGCAGCGAATCCGAGGACTCGCCGGGGGCGATCTACAACCCGGTGCGGGGAAATTTCGTTCGCGACGTCCTCGACGCAGGCTATCGCTTCGGCTTCATCGGGAGCGGGGACAGCCACGACGGTCATCCCGGAGAGGCCCACCTTGCGTCGCCCGGGGGAGGCGGGCTCGCGGCCATCTTCAGTGATGAGCTCAGCCGGGAGGGAATCCGGCAGGCCATGAAGGCACGCCGGGTCTACGCGACGAACGGCGCGCGAATCTGGCTCGAGGTCTCGATCGACGGCGAGCCCATGGGAAGCACGCTGACGGCTGAGCCCGAGAATTCGCCGGGTGAGCCGGAGCCCGCGCTCGTTCTGCAGCGGCTGCGAATTCGCGTGGTGGCCGAGTCTCCCCTCGAACGCGTCGATCTCATCCGATCGGGACGAGTCGCCGAGATCCCTCTCGATGGGGAGCTCGATTGGACGCACGAGAGGCAGATCCCGCGCCTGCTCGCAAATGAATACCACTATGTGCGGGTGATCCAGACGGATGGGGGCACGGCGTGGTCGAGCCCGATCTACGCCGGCTCGCCGGGGCCCTGACCCGCACCTCCAGATGACGGCGCTGATCTCGATCCTGCTTCCGATTCACGACGCCGAGGAGACCCTCGCCGGCTGTCTTCGCAGCATCGAGCGTCAGAGCGAGACGCGCTGGGAATGCGTCATGGTCGACGATGGCTCCCGGGACCGCAGCGCCGAGATCGCACGGGACTTCGTGCGACGAGACGGGCGCTTTCAATTGCTGCGGCGCGAGCACGAGGGTCTGATTCCGGCCCTCTCGGCGGGCCTCGATTCCTGCTTGGCTCCCTACATCGCGCGCATGGACGCCGACGATTGGATGCGACGCGAGCGCCTCGCTCTGCAGCGCGCTGCCCTCGATGCCCGGCCGGAGTGGAGCGCAGTCGGCTCTCACGTTCGTGTCTTCCCGACCCCGGCGGCTCGACCGGGCGATGATGCGCGCAGCGCGATCGACGGCCGGCACGGGCGGCGGGGACGCAGCGACTACGTCGCCTGGCTGAACGCGATCTGCGAGCCGGAGGATATTCGCCGGGAGGCCTTCATCGAGTGCCCGATCGCCCACCCCACGCTCTTCATCCGCGGCGAGGTGCTACGCGACTTCGGCTATCGGGATCGCGGCTGGGCCGAGGACTACGACCTCATCCTTCGGCTCCTCGGCTCCGGCCACGAATTGGGCGTCATTCCGCGCCGGCTTCTCTCATGGCGCGACGCTCCCTCACGCCTCTCCCGCCGAGACCCCCGTTACGACCTCTCCCGTTTCGTGGCCTGCAAGGCCGCGCACCTCTGCGAGTCCTTCCTGAAGGGCCGGCGGGAGTACATCCTCTGGGGCTATGGGGAGACGGGGCGCAGGCTGCGCAAAGCCCTGCTCGAATACGACAGGCACCCGAGCCACATCGTCGAGCTGCATCCAAGGCGGATCGGAAAGCGCATCCACGGCGCGCTGGTGATTCCGCCGGAGCGGCTCCTCGACGTCCCGAGACACCCGCTCCTCGGCTCCGTCGCGGGCATCGGTCCCCGCACACGCATCCGCGAGGCTCTCCGCGAAATGAATTTCGACGAGGGTAGTGACTACGTCTGCACCGCCTGACGCAAACTCGAGGCCCGCTCTGCTAAAAGCTCGCGTTCCCCGGCACCCGCGGAAAGGGAATCACGTCGCGGATGTTCGCCATGCCGGTCATGAACTGCACCAGGCGCTCGAAGCCGAGACCGAAGCCCGAGTGCGGCACGGAGCCGAATCGTCGCAGCTCCAGGTACCACCAGTAGTTCTCCGCCGAGAGGCCCTGCTCCTGCATGCGGCGCAGCAGCACGTCGTGCCGATCCTCGCGCTGGGAGCCCCCGATGATCTCGCCCACTCCCGGAACCAGCACGTCCAGGGCGCGCACCGTTCGTTCATCATCGTTGAGATACATGTAGAAGGCTTTGATCCCTGCCGGGTAGTCGGTCACGATCACCGGTGCCTTCGCGACCTCCTCCGCGAGGTAGTGCTCGTGCTCGCTCTGCAGATCGACTCCCCAGCTCACGGGAAACTCGAAGCTCTTGTTCGCTCGCTCCAGGATTTCGATCGCCTCGCCGTAGGGAATGCGGGCAAAGGGTGCGTCGATGATCGCGTCCAGGCGCTCGAGCAACCCCGGTGAGATGCGCTTCTCGAAGAACTCGAAATCGTCGGGGACGGCCTCCAGGGTAGACTTGAACACCGATTTCAAGAACGACTCGGCCAGCTCGGCAATGCCGTCCAGATCGCAGAACGCGACCTCGGGCTCGATCATCCAGAACTCTGCCAGGTGCCGGCTCGTATTCGAGTTCTCGGAGCGAAACGTCGGACCGAAGGTATAGGCGCGGGTGTGGGAGAGAGCCGCGATCTCCGCCTCGAGCTGCCCCGATACCGTGAGGAAGGACTCTCCGCCGAAGAAGTCACGGGAGAAGTCGACCCGGCCTTCTTCGTCGCGGGGTGGGCTCTCGGCGTCGAAGGTCGAGACGCGAAACATCTCTCCCGCTCCTTCCGCATCACTGAGGGTAATGATGGGTGCATGCAGATAGACGAACTCCCGCTCCTGAAAGAACTCGTGGATCGCCATCGAAGCGGCGTTGCGAACCCGGAGCACGGCGCCCAGGGTGTTGGTGCGGGTGCGCAGATGCCCGATCGAGCGCAGGAACTCGAGGGAGTGGCGCTTCTTCTGGAGCGGATAGTCCTCTCCGGCTCCCCCGACCAGCTCGATCCGCGTCGCCTGTACCTCGTAGCGCTGGCCCTTGCCCTGGGACTCCACCAACTCCCCTGCCACCCGCACTGCCGCTCCCGTCTGCAGCGTGCGTACGACGGCCTGGTAGTCCGGCAGCTCGGGGCTCGCGACCACCTGTAGCCCCGAGAAGCAGCTGCCGTCCGAGACCTCCAGGAACGTCACGTTCTTCGAGTGACGGGCGGTCCGGAGCCAGCCCTCCAACTCGACCTCCCCTCCCGCCTCGGGCCGGGCGAGGAGCTGCTTGATGCTCTGTGCCATGAAGTCCCCCTGACCGCCCAACGTACCGCGCCAGACGAAACCCAGCCCGGTTTCCCTCGAGACTCTTGCCACTGCGTCCGACCTGACGCTATTGTCAGAGAGTGACATCTCTGTCATTTCGAGGCGCAGCGCCCCGAATTCCTTCGACGGTGCCCCGGAGCCACGCGAGTTGAGCGAAACGGCCAAGCCAATGCAGTCCTCTCGAGGCGTTCCGAGCCAGCCCGAGCGTTTCGAAGCGGCCCGCAAGTCGCCTTCGTCCTCAGCCTCGACTTCAGCTTCAGCCTCGGACTCGGACTCGGGAGAGACCCCGAACCGGCGCCCCTCCGCCGCCTCGCGAAGCCGAGCCGCCACCCGCGTTCGCCTGCTCGAGAGCGGCCGTTCCCTCTTCGCCAGGCACGGACTGCACGGGGTCACGACCCACGATATCGCGCGCCAGGCGGAGGTCGCGGCCGGGACCTTCTACCTGCATTTCAAGAACAAGCGCGAGCTCTTCCGCGAGGTCATCCAGGACTCGGTGGACGAGCTCGTCGAGCTGATCGAACGATCCGTCGCCCCGCTCGAGAGCCAGGGCCGGGATCAGCGCGAGTTGGTGCGCGCCCAGGCCGAGGCCATGGTGAGCTTCGCGGAAGAAAATCGCGAGGTGATTCGAATGCTCTTCAGCGCGGACAGTGACGCCGCCGCAGTCGAGTCCGACGTCTTGAATCAGCTCGCCAACACGATCGCCGAAGAGCGGCGCGTACTGGTCGCGTCCGGACGCGATGCGGAGGGGCTCGATCCCACGGTGCTGGGCCAGGCCCTCGTCGGGATGTGGGCCCAGGTGCTGTCCTGGTGGTCCGAGGATCCTTCGCGAGCGAGCCGGGAGGCTCTGATCGAAACCCTCACTCGAATTCAACTTTCCGGAACCCATTCCGTCTAGATCGAACTCCGGCTTTCACTCGGGCCCCAGTAGCGGGGCCTGCCCGACAATCCAAGAAGCAATCCAATCGAAGAGAGGCGAACCATCATGTCCCAGGAGCTCACCCATCAATTCACCCACGACTCGGCCTACGACACGTTCGACCGGGACGACTTCACCTCGTTCATCCAGGTCGATCGCTACCAGGAACGAACCCCCGAGTTCGACGAGATCATTTCCGTCACCGCAGATCACTTCTGGGATCCCACGGATCCGCGCTACGTCGATTTCGAACAGGATTTCGATCAGAGCGAAGACACCATCATGCCCCGGGAGTTCTGCATCGAGTTGCAATGCGCCGTTGCGGAGAAGCTCGACGAAGGCCAGAAGATCAAGATGGCCAACGAGAACACCCGCTTCCAGCTCTCGAGCATCCTGCACGGCGAGCAGGGTGCGCTGGCCCTCTCCTCCAGCCTCTGCCAGATCCTGCGCGACCCGGGCGCCCAGGAGTACGCGGCCAATCAGGCGCGCGAAGAGGCGCGTCACGTCGCAGGCTTCTCCCGCTACATCCAGGCGCGCTGGGGAACCCCGCTCAGCGCAGGCCCGACCTTGCGCAGCCTGATGCAGGAGATCGTCGTCTCCCAGGAGGTGTACAAGAAGATCATCGGCATGCAGATGCTGATCGAGGGCCTCGCCATGGGAGCCTTCGCGACGATCCAGGCCGACACCCACGACCCGGTTCTGAAGCGGCTCATCCAGTTCACGATGACCGACGAAGCCTTCCACCACAAATTCGGCCGCATCTGGGCCGGCAAGACGATCCCCAAGCTCGACCCGGCCGAGCACGAGATCGCCGAGAACTGGGCGGCCGAGTGCTTCCAGCACCTGCTCTTCAACCTGATCAACGCCGAGCAGAAGCAGGGCATCTACTCGGAGTTCGGGCTCGAGTGGGAGTGGGTGCGGAGCGCCGTGCTGGAGGCGTTCGGTGACGCGACTCGACGCGAGGCCATGACCGAGCAGACGGACATCTTCCGCGTGCTGATCAAGACCCTCCTCAAGGCGGGCATCATCACCGACCGCACCCGGCACATCTACGCCCAGTGGGTCGATATGGATGAGCTCAATCGCGAAGACGAAGAGGTGGTGGGCACTGAGGTTGCCGAGAACGCAATCGAGGAGCTGCGCAGCATCAACTCGGGACGCAAGAGGATCGGCAAGGCCCTGCGCGATATTCCTCGCTGAGCGGTCCCCATACGCAACCACGAACGCCGGTGCTGGAGTCTTCCAGCTCCGGCGTTCCGCGTTCTAGAGTCCGGGCGGCAGGAGTGCTATCTGAACGAAGGCAGCCGCCGGGGCGGAGTGGGTGTAGAAGAGAGTGCGGGCGCCGCTCCTGAACGCCGGGGAATCCGCCCGGTCGGGGCGATCGTCTGGAGCGTCGGGAAACCGGGGGAGTTTCGTTTGTTGAAAAAATGGGGAATATGGATCGTCGGGTTCGTCCTGATGGTGACCCCCCTGCTGATTCTCCTCTTCTTCTGGATCGCCATCCAGACCGCCACCGATTCGCTGAGTGAAGCGATCGGCGAAACGGTCCTCTCGCGGTCCCAGGCACGGGAGGCGATGCGACCACTCCAGCCCAGCGACGATCACGCCCGGACCGGCGACGAAGGCTCGAAGTCGGAGGACTCGGCGGAGGACCTCGCCGGCCCCTCGCTGCAGACCGAGGCAGGGGCTTCAGAGATTGCGGCCGATGAGGCTGCGAGGACG
>CBDUYG010000141.1:0-7610 GCA_965371385.1 uncultured Myxococcales bacterium
CCGCTGAGGGCTCGACTATTTGCGCGGCAGTCCAAGGATGCGTTCGGCGATGATGTTCTTCTGCACTTCGTTCGTTCCCGCGTAGATGGGTCCCGCCAGGGCGAAAATATAACCGTCGAGCCATTCCCCGACTCCCTGTGCGGCGGGGGAGCTCGGAAGCAGCTCGCCGCGCGGTCCTAGAAGCTCGAGCGCGCACTCGTGCATGCGAATATCGAGCTCCGACCAGAAGATCTTGTTGAGGCTCGCCTCGGCGCCGATCTTGCCTCCGGCCAGCATGCGCGAGACCGTCTGGTAGGTGTTGATCGCATACGCCTCGGCGTCCATCCAGCAACGCGCGACCCGGTTCTTCATCTCGGGCGCCACCGGGTGCCCGGCTGCCACTGTCTCGCGGTAGAGCTCGACGAGCTTGCCGGCCGTGTTCTGGAAGCGGGCCGGACTCCGAAGCATGAGGCCGCGCTCGAAGCCCGCGGTCGCCATCGCGACGCTCCAGCCCTTTCCCACCTCGCCGAGTCGATTCTCGGCCTTGACCCGCGCGTCGTCGAAGAACACCTCGGCGAAGGCCGCCTTGCCCGAGAGCTTCTCGATCGGCCGCACCGTGACGCCGGGCGCATCGAGGGGACAGAGGATGAAGGTGAGGCCGTGGTGGCGCGTGGACTCGGGGTCGGTGCGGAACATTCCAAAGAGCCAGTGCGCATAGGCGCCGCGCGACGCCCAGGTCTTCTGGCCGTTGATCACGTACTCGTCGCCGTCGAGGATTGCCGTCGCCTGGATGTTCGCCATGTCGGAGCCGGCGTTCGGTTCGGACCAGCCCTGGGCCCAGACCTCTTCACTCGACGCCATCGGGGGCAGGAAGCGCGCCCTCTGCTCGGGCGTGCCGTACTCCATGATGGTCGGGCCGAGCAGGAAGATGCCGTTCTGGTTCACGCGGCCGGGAGCCCCCGCGCGGTAGTACTCCTCTTCGAAGATCAACCACTCGAGCAGGTTCACCCCGCGGCCGCCGTACTCGACCGGCCAGGGAACCATCGCCCAGCCGCCGGCCTGGAGCCTCTTCTCCCACTCCCGGTGTTCCTCGAAGCCCTCCTTCGTATCGAAGGACCGGAGGGGCTGCTTCGGCACGTTGGCTTCGAGCCAGGTGCGCGCCTCCTTCCGGAAGGCCTCTTGTTCGGCGGTGTACTGGATGTCCATTTCGCTTCGTTCTCTCTCGTGTTGATGAGCGCTCGCGCGCTCGAAGTCGTCTGGCGCGCCGCGCCGGGCGATCAGGAGTCGTCGCTGAATTTCGCGTCGCGCTTCTCCACGAAGGCGTCGCGCGCCTCCTGGGAGTCGGGCGACATGTAGAGCTCGAGGGTGAAGCCCTGCTCGTAGCGATAGCTCTCCTTGATGTCGATCGGCTCGATCCCGTTCACGGACCACTTTGCGAGACGCAGGGCCTTGGGAGACTTGTCCGCGATCGTGCGCGCGATCTTCATCACCTCGTCGCGCAGCTGCGCCTTCGGCACGACCGACTCGACGCCGCCAATACGATGCGCCTCCTGGGCGCTGATGGATTCTCCCGTGTAGAGCATGCGGCGCGTCTTCTGCACACCGAAGAGACGCTGGAGGTGGGTCGCCGCGCCGAGGGCGCCGCGGTCGATCTCGGGCAGGGAAAAGGTCGCGTCGTCGCTCGCGATCACGAAGTCGGAGGAGCCCGAGATCCCGATCCCGCCGCCCAGGCAATAGCCGTGTACGGCCGAGATGACGGGGACGGGGCAGTCGTAGATGGCGCCGAAGGTGTCGTAGCAGCCTCGGTTCACCTGCAGGATCTTCGTCCCATCCTCGGCGAGCTCCTTGATGTCGACGCCCGCTTGAAATCCCTTGCCCTCGGCGCGAATCACGATGCAGTTCACATCGCTTCGCTTCCCCATCGCGGTGATGCCCTCGGCGAACTCGAACCAGCCCTTGCTGTCGAGGGCGTTCACGGGCGGGTTGTTGATCACCACCTCGCCGATGCCGTCCTTCACGTCGAAGTCGATTGCCATTGACTCTTCATCCCTTCCATTTCGATTCTTGCCGACCCGACGAGCGCGCACCGCGCCTCAACGGATCGATAGCTTCTCGAGCACGGCTTCGGCCTCGCTCACGATCTCGCTGATGAGCTCGGCGCAGGTGGGGAGATCGTCGATGACTCCCGCGATGCTCCCGCCCGGCAGATATCCGTTCACGGGATCACCGTCCGCCATGCCCTTCTTCGCCAGCATAGGGGCGTTCGCCGCCATGATGGTCTGCGCGTTCGTGAGGCGCTGGCTCTTCTTCATCTCGAGCGCCGAGCGGAGGAGATCGGCGATCGAGGCGCCCGTCTCCTTGCGAAACTTCAGTCCATTCTGCATGGCGGCGACGAGCTTGGCCAGCCCCGTTCCGCTCTCGAGGCGTTTCACCAGCTCGTTCATCACGACACGCTGGGGCATGCCGTCGATCTCGGTCGTGACCACGACATCCGAGACCTCGGCCGCCAGGAAGCGGTCGATCGAGACCTTGGGGACCGGGCTCTCCTGGGTGAGGACGAAGCGCGTCCCCATCGCGATCCCCGCGGCCCCGAAGGCGAGTGCGGCCACGAGTCCCCGGCCGTCCTTGAATCCGCCGGCACCCACGACCGGGACGTCCACTGCCTCGGCGCTCGCGGGCAGCAGGATCGAGGTCGGGACCGGGCCCGTATGCCCTCCTCCCTCACCGCCCTGCACGATGATGATGTCGGCGCCGAGCTGCCGGGCCTTCACGACGTGCTTTACCGCGCCGCAGGTCGGCACGCACACGACGCCGGCGTCCTTGAGCTTCTTGATGAGATCCGCGCTGGGCGCCCGATTGTAGCCCGCCGCCTTCACCCCCTGACGAATGATCGCGTCGGCGATCACATCCGCGCCGGGCGCGTCCATCAGGAAGTTCACCCCGAAGCTCTTCTCCGTGAGCTTCTTGACCTTCTCGATCTCGGCCTCGACCTCGTTCGGCGCGATCGTCGCCGCGGCGAGGAAGCCGATCGCCCCGGCATTGCTCGCAGCAGCCGCCAGCTCGGGGGTCGCGACCCAACCCATCCCCGTCTGGATGATCGGGTAACGAATGTCGAGCAGGTCACAGATCTTCGTGTGCAGGGGGGAGGACACTTCGGGGGAGGCTCCGGGGCCGTGGTTCGAGTTGAGGGTTGGGGGTTGGGGGTTGGGGTCGAGGCTCGTCCTTCTTCAGCCCTTCTTCGGTCCTTGTTCGGTCGTCTTCTTCAGTCGTCCTTTTCAATCGTCTTCGATGGATCCTCGAGTCGTCCTTCGGTCGCTCAGTCTCGAATCTCGCGGGCGCCGAAGCCCTTGGGATCCAACACCTCGCGCATGATCCGAAGCTCCTCATCGCTCGGGGCTCGAGTCTCCGGCACATCGCCCTCGATCGCGAGTTCGAAGCTGCTCTGCTCCACCACCTGGTCGACCGTGACGCCGGTGTGGACGGAGGCCAGGCGCATGCGGTTGTCGTCGGTCTGGAAGTCGAATACGCCAAGGTTGGAGACGACCCGCCGGATCTCGTGAAAGCGCGTCGACGCCGCCGGGAGCTGCCGCGCGCGGTCGTACCCCACGCCGGAGACGACATCGACCTTCTCGACGAAGACCTTCGGGCTGTGGTTCGGCACCCAATAGCTGGTGGTGTGGTTGATGGTGTTTCCCGGCGCGCCGCGCATCCCGAGGAGCTGGGCCTTGGGAGCCTTGAAATCTCCGATGCAGGCGATGTTCTGATTCCCATAGCGGTCGATCTGGGTGGCGCCCATCATGACGTGGCGACGGCCCGACCAGACGCAGTCGAAGACGCTGCGATAGGGCATCCAGCTCTCGACCACCGGCTCCGGGCCCTCGGCTCCGCCCAGGGGCTGCACGGTCGCGACGATCGACGCCACGCCATCGGTCATCAGGATGTCGGGCTCGAAGCTGAGCTTGGCGAGGCGCGCTCCCAGGGCGGGAAGGTTGCCGATGGGGCTGACGAGGATCTCGCCGTCACCCCGGAAGCACTCCGCGATTGCGACCGCACACTGCTCTGCTCGGGAGTAGTCGCTCATCGATTCTTCACCGCCTCCTGGTACTCGGCTTCGCTGGCCAGGTCGAGGTACTTTGTCTTGAACGCCTGCCAGGCCTCGGGATCCTTCGCCGTCGCGGCATACTCCTTCTGGAAGGCTTCGTCGCGCCCATAGTCGGGAGGGCACTCGGTGAAGTGCGCCCCGTTCGGGGCTTCGATGACGCCGTCGACCATGGTGCGGTTGATTTTCAGCGTGTGAACCGAGCCTTCGTTCAGCAGATCCCGGGTGGGCACGATCTTCTCGCAGGACATGAAGCGCCGCTTCGCCGCCAGGCAGAAGAGATCGTCGAAGAAGAAGTCCGGGCCGAGGAATTGACCGTTGCCGCCCTCATCCGCGCGGCTCTGGTGGATCAGCGCGACGTCGAGCTCGATGGCCGGCATCGCGACCAGCTTCTCGCCGTCGTCATAGGGAGACTCGACCAGCTTGATGTCGGGGTTGTACTCGAGCACGTCCGAGCCGAGCCCGGCGCGCGTGGGCAAGAAGGGCAGGCGCTGGGCGGCCGCGTAGAGGCCCCACTGCAGCATCCCCTCGTCGAGCTCCATCGCTTCGATCGATCCCGTCTGGCGGGCGATCCGGAAGTGCGGCTCGAGGGGAATCGAATCGAGGGATACGAATCCGTAGACGACCTTCTTCACCTTGCCGAGCTTGCAGAGCAGCCCGACCTCGGGCCCCCCGTAGGCGACGATCGTGAGGTCCTTCAGGCTCGAGCGGATGATTTCCCGCACGATCGACATCGGCTTGCGGCGCGAACCCCAACCCCCGATCCCGATCGTCATTCCGTCGCGCAGCTCGGAGACCACCTCACGTTCGGTCGTGCGTTTGTCCACGTTGTCTCGAACCTCTCCCGTGCGGGCCGGTGGTCGGGGAGGTAGAGCGCGAACGCGCCCGCAGTCCCTGTGACTCGGGCCCCGGATTATCGCGAAAAAACCGCGCGAGTCGCAGGCTTGCGCGACTCCGATCTCGGCCCCGATCTCCCCTCGGCGAGTGCCGACTTCAGCATATCCCCTCGGGGCAAGCGTCAAACCCGGTCGGGTTCACGAGTGGATACAATAACGATACGTATCGTTTCTGTAAAGCCGGAGCGGCCATGCGGAGAGGCGGAGAGGCGGAGAGGCGGAGAGGCGGAATTTTGGAAGCAACGATTCCCCGGCCTGGAGGAGCTACATCAGCACGCCACCCACCGGCTCGAGGGGCGGCGGGACGTCCTGCTCACCGAGCTGCTGGCGCAGGTCGATCTCGATGCTGCGGCAGAGGGTGGACATCGGCGTGTCGTTCGGCTCTCCGTCGAACGGGTTCATCAGCTCGGCACCCAGGCGCTCGGTGACGACGAACGCGAGCATCATGAAGGGGACGATCAACATGTCGATCGCGTCGAATTTGTTGTCCACGTCGATGATGCAAAGTGGGATGAAGATCGCCATCGCCCACGCGACGGTGACGGAGAAAAGACGAACCCGGTCGGGGAAGGGCGTGTTCTTGATTCGCTCGCAGCCCCCCTGGCCGTCGTGCAGTGATGCGAGGCTGCGGTCGAGCATCAACAGACCGATGTCGGAGAGCTGACCGGCGCCGCGAGCTTCCTGCAGTCGTTCGAACTGGCGCTGAAGGAGCTGGTTGGGCTTGTTCACGGCATCGCGCATCGACCCGAGCTCGTCGGCGGGAAGAAACCGATTCAGCTCCTCCCACTCGTCTTCGTCGCGCAGGGAAATGCGCAGCGCGTTCACCCACGCGATCTGGCGATAGACCAGCTCACGCCGGAGCAAATCCAACTCTCGCCCAGCGATCTCGTTCTCCGATCCTGCGACGAGGAGAGTGAGGATCTGTCGAGTGAAACTTCGTGAGGTGTTCACGATTCCGCCCCAGAGCGTGCGCGCCTCCCACCAGCGCGAGTAGGCCTCGTTCACGCGGAAGACGAGAAAGATCGAGAGTGCCGTGACGAGCAGAGCGACGGCAGAGAGCGAGAAGGCCGGGCGATCCAGTACGACGTAGTCGTTGATCGCCTCGACGAACAAGACGATCGCGGCCACGACGAGCAGGTTGCGCCAGTTGAGGCGCAGAATCGTGAGGAGCGAGGTGGATTTCCTGAGAATCATGGCCTGGGTCCCGAACTGGGTCACCGTATAGCGAATCGCACCTGGATCGGCGATTCAGACCGGGAGGTGCGCTCTACCCGCAATCTGGAATCGGCCGCGGAGTTCGAGTAGAGTTTTCCGTCATGTGAGTCGCTACCCTCCTTCCGCCTGGGGTTCTTGGGGTCGTTCTCGCAAGCACGCCGCGGGCTGCACCAGGACCTGAATCGAATCCCGCGCGTCCGATCGACCCGTGCGAAGGGACACTCGATGAACGAGCCAGGCTCCGGCCGCCTCCGGCAGGTCGGGGCGCTCTTGAGATCTGCTGCCCTGCTCCAGCGCTACCTGCCACGGGGAAAGGGAGCAGCCTCGCGCTGGATCGGAAGGAAGTTTCTCGCCTCGGATTCCCGCTACATGACGACTCGCCATGGAGCGAAGCTCGTCATGTCGCCCAGCAGCATGGACATCTACGCAACGATGTCGCTGAGGGAGAACTCCTGGGACTACCACGACTTCATGGTGTGCGTGAATCTGCTCGCGGAGGGCGACGTCTTCTACGACGTCGGAGCGAACGTCGGCTACATGACGCTCGAGATGGCGGCGATATCGCGGGACGGCATCCACGTGGTCGGATTCGAGCCGCATTCGGACCTGGCGAGCGCGATCCGAAGCTCGATCTCGCTGAACGACTATCAGAATGTAGAGCTCGTCGAAGCCATGGTTGGCGATGAATCCAAGACGGCGGATTTCTTCGTCGCACCAGCAACGATCCACTCCAGCGCGGTCAGCGACTCGGGGAGACCTCATGTCTCCGTCACCTCCAAGCCCATGGTGACGATCGACGATCTGGTGGGCGACGGCTCGATCGCTCCGCCAAGTGCCGTAAAAATGGATGTCGAGGGCAGTGAGCATCTCGTCTTCCGTGGCGCACACGAGACGTTCAGATCGCACAAGCCTCACATTTTCGCCGAATATCATTCGCACGAAGATCCCGGTGGGCGAATTCGTGCGGAGATGAAATCGCTGGCAGAGGAGACGAGGGCGTATCGGATGTACCTGCGTCCACGTGGCAATGCCAGGAAGAACTACGATTTCGAGTTCGTCCGATGGAGAAGCGATGAAGAGCTCGAGGACAAGAACAGTGTCATCATGAGAAGCATGGACAGACCCGTACGAGACGAGGCAGTTTTCGAGCCTTGGTGAACGACCCGACTCGAGGGGCCATCCATCGATCGAATCATCGGCCTGATGTCCGACGTCGCTGCAACCCGCCCGCTCAGCATGCCGCGAGCAACACTTTCGACGCCGTTCAAGTCAGGCATGTCGAAGAGAGCCCCGACCGACCTGCCTATGGATGTCGAGGCGGGGGGCGGCCAGGGGCGGCCCCGGGCGGCCAGCCCGATGTTACGAGCTCACACCCCTTCGGGCGTGTACTTCACCCACATATGCCGCACGGTCCTGACGAG
>CBDUYG010000142.1:0-7608 GCA_965371385.1 uncultured Myxococcales bacterium
GCTCACTTCCGCTTTGGGATCCCGAGCTTCCCCAACCGTAGAGCGATGTCTGCACCCGCGGTGGATGTCTTCACGTCCTTGTCGATGTAGCGGATGATCCCGTCGGCATCGATGTAGTACGTCCAACGCTTCGCGTAGAGCCCAGCGAAACCGAGCACTCCGTAGGCCTCGGCAACCTGTTTCTCCGGGTCGCTGAGAATCGGGAAGTTGCCGCTCAGGGATTTGGCGAACTCGGCGTTCTTCTCGGGATCGTCGAGACTCACCATGAAGTAGGTGGCGTCGTACTCCTTGATCGCGTCTTCGCTGTCACGCAGCGACTTGAGCTCCGCACTTCAGCCAGGTGTGAAGGCCTTGGGGAACCACGCGAGCACGACGGCCTTCTTTCCGAGATATTGCTCGAGGCGATAGGTGACTCCGTCGGAGCCTGGAAGAGAGAAGCCGGGTGCGGCCTCGCCCACGGCGAGATCCGCCGCCACGGCTCCGCCCGCCACCCAGGTCGAAGCTGCCGCCAACGCGGTCGACAATCGCCACCTCTTGCCGGTCTTGCTTTCGCTTCCCACTCTGGCCATGGAATCCTCCCTCGCTGCCGGGTTCGGAAGCGAGGATGCCACACTTTCCTGAACCCGCCTCGCCTCCCTCATCTCCCTCGAGGGAACACGGTCGACCTGCCCAGCTCGATTGATCGATGGACGGCCTACCAGCCTCGTAGATCGATCTCCCACTCGTCCAGCACCGTCTCCCCGGAGACGATATGGACGCGCTCGTGATAGGCCATCGTGGGATCGACATGAGCCGGAACCACCCGGATTCGATCCCCGATTGCGACGGGAACCCCGGGCGCAAACGTGATGTGTTCATCCGAGCAGAACCAGATCCTTCCGGCATCGCTGGTCGGGTTTCCGTGATCCATAGCGAGACACTTGAGCCCACCATCCGCGACCGCGTACTCCGGGGCGAGCGAGATCACACTCAGCCAGAGCCAGAGGGCCTGCACAAAAGGATGCTCGAGCTTCTGGTAGGCCGAATCCATCAGCGCATAGGAGCCCGCTTGAATCTCTGTCGCCCAAGTGTTGCAATCATAGGTGCCGGTGCCTCCGGCGGAGATCACGTCCCCCCCCGTGTCCGCGTGGGCCTCGAGCAGTCGCTGCATGCTCTCGCCACAGAGCCTTTCCCGCTCGGAGCGATCGGGTATGCCCACGGCGTGCCCCTCGTAGCCCATGACCCCACGCACCCGCATACCGGCCGCTCGCGCCCGATCCGCGAGCCTGCCCGCCTCGGACGGCGCGCAGCCGCAACGAGGCAGCCCGACGTTGACATCGATCAACACCTCGCGGATTCCTCCGCGAGCGGCCGCATCCACGGTCTCCACGGAATCGACGGCAAGCGTGACGCGAGCATCC
Organism: uncultured Myxococcales bacterium; assembly: GCA_965371385.1. Classification (GTDB taxonomy): domain Bacteria; phylum Myxococcota_A; class UBA9160; order UBA9160; family UBA4427; genus CBDUYG01. The sequence goes on from CBDUYG010000142.1 coordinate 1,401, forward strand.
ACGGCACCCAGTCTGCCGGCATCGAGGACTTCGTTCGCGAGCAGCAGATCCTCTCCCAATCCCGCTCGTGCCATGCCCTCCACCTCTCGCACGGTCGCGCAGGTGAAGCCCCGATGTCCGAGCTTCGCTTGTCGACGGGCCAGGCTCGTGCACTTGTGGGCCTTGACGTGAGGCCTGAGCCGGGAGCCAGGTAACCGCTCGGACATCACAGCAAGGTTCGCATCGAGGGCGTCTGCATCGATCAGGAGGCAGGGAGTGCTCAGGTCGAAGATCGTCTTCATTGAGTCGACGAAGCTACCACAGTAGACTGACGAGCTGGCGCTCGGCTCACCAGAGCGATCACCCCCGCCGGAGGATCCACTTGCACGGCTACCCGCGAGACCTCCCGAAGGAACCCTTGCGAAACCCTTCGCGAGGAGGACCGCGTGCGATGCGATCTGGTTTCACGCCGGTCGGCCTGATCCTCGCCGGCCTGATGGGCAGCGCCCTCGCGGGTTGTGTCTCCGAGCCGACCCCGGAAATCGTGCCCGAAGCGGGCATCGCGCTGAATTTCGAATGGCCCGAGGCGATCGAGCTCGAGGTCCAGCGCCAATACGAGCGGACCGACCGATCTCCGAGCGGCGAACGCACGGTGCAATCCAGCGGCAGCTCCCTCTGGCATGGCGCACGCTTTCCCGACGGGTACCGGATTCAATTCGCGCCTTTCGAGTACGACGCCAACGAGCCGCTGCCGGCCAGTCCGAGCCGGATGGTGCAGGTCAACTACCTGGCGCGCCAGTATGATCCCGTGATGCCGGCGATCCAGGTGGATACTGGAGGACGAGTCGAGTCGACCCATGGGGCCAGGGCAATTCGAAAGGCGCTTCGGGGAGTGTTCATGAATCAATCGGAGTTGTGGCACGATCCGGCGGCACGATCCGTGGTCGAGGCCGTCACATCGGTCGAGTTCCTCGATCAGCGTGTTCGACAGCTCTGGAGCCAGCTGGTGGGTGCGTGGGCCGAGAGCGAGCTTCGGATCGGCGAGTCGATCCACCACCAGACCACCACCGGCACAGATTCCCACGAGGGCACCCCCAGCTACCTGACCTACAGCGCAGTCGCACGCATCCCCTGTACCCCGCCGGAGGCGGTCAACCGCTGCATTCGCCTCGAAATCCTCCAGAAGACCGACACCTCTGACTTCGAGCGCTCCGTCACACCTCTGGTGGGGAGTGAGTTCCTGGCGGCCATCCCCGAGTCCACTCAGCGCTGGGCCCGCATCGACCGGCGCTTCGTGGTCGACACCGACCCGGCGACCTTGATTCCCCAACGATCGGTCGAGGAGAAGCGATTCGACATATTCTGGCGCGATGACTCGGGAGCAACCTTCAACATCGGTCAGAGTGAGTGGATCACGCTCGTATTCACCCGGAAGGATCCGCCCGAGACCTGATCCGCCGAATCAACCTGGGACGCCCGCTGTCCGTAGCGCGCCCAGGAGGCCCTGCCGAGTCCAATCAAACCCCGGTTCACTCGAGATCAGCATCGCGATGAAGAAAACCCAGCCATCGAAATCGAGCGGACATTCCTCCAGCTCCAGCTCGAAGACCGGTTCCTGCCCCGATCCACCGGGAGATCGCTCCTTCGCTGAACTCGCGGGGCAGATCGACGGGCTGCGTCCCCTGGATTCCCCGCCTCGCAGCCAGCACCCGACCCATCGGGGCGGTGCCTCTCCCAACCCGAACGCACCTTCGCGCAATAGTCCGGACACTCCAGGTCCCGGGGCTCAGCCCCCAAAGCCCCAAGCAGAGAGCCCGTCATCGGCCGACCCAGGGCGCACGACCGCTCGAATCCTGCGGAAGCTGCGAACCGGCAAGCTACGCCCCGAGGCTACGATCGATCTCCACGGTCTGAATCGAAGTGAGGCGTTGAGCCGCCTGGTGAACGAAATCATGCGAAGCCAGAGCCGGGACCATCGTTGTGTGCTCGTGATTCACGGACGGGGATACGGCTCGCCGGATGGTGTGTCGGTGCTGAAGCAAGCCCTGGCACAGTGGCTCGACGAGTCACCTTTGAAAGAGCTCGTCCACTCAGGCGCACCCGCCCGGCCACGAGACGGAGGCGCCGGAGCAACGTACCTCCTGCTACGACGATGATCCGCCTCCTGCTCCTCCTCGGCGCTCTCGGTCTCGCGATCCCGGGCGCTGCCGCAGCCGGTCCCGACGGGCAGAAGGATCCGACGGCGACATCCGACGTGATCGAGCCGGATGCGGAAGCCTTCCCTCCGTCGATTCCCGACGGGCAGAAGGATCCGACGGCGACATCCAGCGTGATTGAACCGGATGAGGAAGCCTCCCCTCCGTCGATTCCCAATGAGCAGAAGGATCCGACGGCGACATCCAGCGTGATCGAGCCAGAAGCGAAAGCCTCCCCTCCGTCGATTCCCGACGAGCCTGGACCGCAGCCTGGTAAGAGCGGCGAATCCCAGGATTCGTCACTCCCAGGGCTCCGCGAACCACTCGTCCCCGAGCCTGGAAAATCCAAGAGCACCGCGCTCACCGAAGAACTCTTCAACGAATACTCGGAGAGTGCGCCGCCGAGCAAGAAGGCGGTCGATGAGGCGCGCGACGAAGCCGCAAGAGAGGCAGAGCCGGACGAACCGACAAAAGAGCAGAGGGAAGCGCCGGCCCAGCCCGCCTCGCCGGTGGCCGAGGATTCAGAGGAGGAGAAAAAGCCAGGCCAGTTGGAAGACGCTTCGGAAGCGGAGCCCGCGGACGTAGACAAGGAGAGGCAAACGGACGAGGAGCAGCAACCGGACGAGGAGCCCAATCGAAAAGTGCCGCCCCGTGATCCCGTCGACGAAGCGAGCGATGAGCCGGCACCGGAGCAGGACGCCCGTACCCAGCGCGACGAGGTGATCGAAGAGATCTCCCAGGACGCGCCACCGGCGCGCCGCCCCACCCCCGAGTCTCCTCCTCCCTCTCCACTCCCCTCTCCTCCGCCCGCCGAGCCCGAGCCCCCGAGCAGTGAGAAGGAGAAGGGCACGACCGATGGAGGGCAGGAGGAAGAGCCGAAGGAGCGCCCAAGTCTGCGCATCTGGTTGGACCGCGGTCTGCGAATCGAGCGCAATCCGGACCATTTCCGCTTGAAAATAGGCGGGCGACTCTTCATCGATGGGGCCCACATCGGCGGTGATGAATTCATCCGGGAGCAGTTCGAAACGGGCGGCTTCGGGGGCGTACGCCAGGCCCGGATCGACTTCACCGGCACGGTCGGCTCACGCATCTACTACAAATTCCAGGTGGACGTCACGGGAGAATCAGCCAGCGACCTCAGCGAAGAGGGCTACCTCAAATACTTCTTCGTCGGCGTCACCGGGCTCGGCCCCCTCGGACGCGCCGAGGTGGGAATCATCAAGGAGCCGATTTCGATGTCGATGCTGACGAGTGGTCTGAACGTCGACTTCCAGGAGCGTGCGCTCCCCACCGTCTTCGCCCCATCCTGGAACGTGGGGTTCGTGCTGCGAAACGAAGTCTTCGACAATCAACTCTCGTGGACCTTCGGTGTCTTTCGCGGCGACGATGCCGCAGGCTCTGAAGACACGCCGGTAGACATCACTGGGCGCCTCGCGACGGTCCTGTGGTCCAAGGAGGACGGCAGCCGCTTCGTCCACGTTGGAGCCTCCTACAAGCTCGAGACCGGGGGGCGCTTCAACGTCCAGTACAAGTCGCGACCGGAGACCAGCTTCGGAGACGATTGGGTCGACACCGGGTCCTTCCCAGCAAAACGATCTCACGTGGTCGGGTTCGAGCTCGCCGGGCTCCTGCAGCCCATCTCGTTCCAATCGGAGATCCTGGCCTCGTTCGTCGAGCGTGACTCGGCCCCCAATGTACGATTCTGGGGCGCCTACCTCCAGGTGAGCTACTTCCTGACCGGCGAGCGACGCCACTATCTGCGAAGACAACGCGTCTTCGGTCGCGTGCAGCTCAATCACCCCTTCAGCTGGAAGGCGAAGACCTGGGGCGCGTTCGAGCTCACGGGGCGCTACTCCTACCTCTCCCTCGACAGTCGGGATATTCGTGGCGGTTCGATCCACAACACCACGCTGGGACTCAACTGGTACATCCTCCCCAACGTGCGCATCATCACGAACTACATCCACTCTCGTCTGAACGGGGCCGAATCGGGCAACATCGGGTCGGTACGTTTCCAGATCGACTATTGAAGAAGATCGATCACACAACTCGACTCTTCGAATCGACGGATCCAGACATGCGGAGGCCGTCGTCTCCGTCGTCGAGGCAGTCTGCCACCGCACGCAATAGATCGGCCGGATAGAAAGGCTTCTGAATGAAGCTCGTCCGGAACCGAAACGACTCCGGCGCATCCGGAGGGGCTTCCACCCGGCCGCTGACGAAGATCACCGGAATCTCGAACCCGAGGGACTCGAGCTCCAGGGCCAGCTGCACGCCACCCAGTCGAGGCATGTTGAGATCGGTCACGATGACATCAATGTCACGATTGGCTTGCAGGAGAAGGAGCGCATCCTGTCCGTCGACCGCGGATGACACCTGATAACCGCCGCGCTCGAGGATCCGCCGGGTGCTCTTCCTCACCATGTCGTCGTCTTCCACCAGAAGCAGACGGCCCACGCGGACGGGTACCTCGGCGGGATCGGCCGACCGGGTCGCCTCGGATGAGGGGGCCTCGGCGATCGGGAACTCGATGACGAACCTCGTTCCAACTCCGAGCTGACTATCGACGCGAACCTCGCCCCGGATGCGCTCGACGATGTCTTGAACCGTCGAGAGCCCCAGCCCCGTGCCCCCCTGCTTCGTAGTGTAGAAGGGCTCGAAGATTCGGCGCCGAGATTCATCATCCATGCCGCCCCCTGTATCCCTCACCTCCAGACGTGCTCGCGAGCCCGCCGGGTCGGAAACGAATCCAGTGGAGAAGCGGATCGTTCCGCCCTCCGGCATGGCGTCACGGGCATTGACGGCCAGATTCAGGACGACCTGCTCGAGGGAAGCGCGATCGGCGTTCACGCTCAGGGGCTCTTCGCACAGATCCCTCTCTACCGTCAGATTCGCTCCCAGCAGACGGCGAAGAACCTTGAGGAGTCCCCCGACCACTTCGTTGAGATCGACCCGCTGAGGTGCGTCGGCCTCGGTGCGGCTGAAGGCCAGCAAGCGCCCCGTGATCAACGCCGCCCGCTCGGTGGCTCCATCGAGGTCGTCCAGCAGCAACTGACTACGCTTGTCGGTCGGCGCTGCGACCTTCAACTCGTTCACCGCCGTCACCATCACGGTGAGCAGGTTGTTGAAATCGTGGGCAATGCCGCCGGCCAGTCGCCCGACGACCTCCATCTTCTGGGCCTGTAGGAAACGCCCGGTGGCGGACTCCCTCTCGAGGGCCGCGCCGAGGATCCCGGCCACGGTCGAGAGAAAGAGCTCGTCCTCACTGCTGAAGATCCGATCACCCAGAGCCACCGCACACAGCAAGCCATGCGCTCCTTTGGGCGAGGGGATGACGCCGATGAGCGCGACGCCTTCCACGTCGCCGAAACAGACCGGGAATACGGGATCGTCCGCGAGCCGGAAGACTGCCGGCTCTCCACTCTCGAGCAGCGCCTGGAGAGCCTCCGGTGCGCCGACCGCGATGTTCGTGCGGGGGCCGTCGGGCCAGTTTACGCCGTTCAGGAAGCGCAGCTCGCCCTTCGCGTCGACCTCGAACGCACCCACCGCGTCGACACCCAGCTCCGATGCCATTACGTCGCAGGTCTCCGCGCAGAACTGATCCCGGCCGGTGGTTTCCAGCACCTTCTTGGCGAGCCGCCCGACCGCCTCACCGTGCCGGGCACGCAGCTTATTGCGCGCCTCGGAGATGCGAAGGTCACGCTCGTTCCGAGTGGCTCGGAGGCGCGCGTCGTCGAGGCTGCGGATCGAGAGGTCGAGAAGCAGCGTCGCGAGCACGAGCGCCGCCGTGAGACCGATCCATGAGTTGAATCCCGCCATGGGAGCCAAAGGCACCGGGAGCATCCCGAGCCCGTCCATCCACACCACCGCCCCAGCCGCCGCGACCGACATCCCAGCGAAGAGCAGCGCTACCCGACCGCCGAGAGTCGCCCCCGCGACCATGATCACGATGATGTAGGTGGTCCCGGTCTGATCCCTCAGGCCACCGAAGGTCCAGAGCATGAGCGTCGTGAAGGCCCAGAGTCCGGTGGAGA
>CBDUYG010000143.1:0-7576 GCA_965371385.1 uncultured Myxococcales bacterium
TGATTCCCGGGTGCACGTAGCTCGGCGACAGGAATCGAGTTCGAGGAGCATGGAACATTGAAAGCGGACTGGAAATCGAAGCTCATGCTCGGCGCGCTCTCGGGGCTGCTGGTCCAGGCGGCAGCTGCGATTCCCGGTGCGGCTGCAAAGCCCCTCGATCTACGGGATCGACAGCCTCGGCCGGTCATCGTGAAGTTCGAGATTTCGCCCCGCGAGATGCCGGCACAGACCGATCGGCGATACACCCGAGCCCTCTCCGCTCGGCTCGAGCCCGGCAAACGCGAAGGAGAGATTCGTGTCGTGATTCCTGGAGACGTCGTCGAGAAGTCTCTGGTTCACGACGAGAATCCGATCCCGGGAACCTTCAGCGACTTCGTCTGGGTCTTCGACAGCGCGACGGGACACGTGCGATCGGCCACCTTCCAGGGGCACGTGGAGCGCCAGCTCGATTGGGGGTTCATGACCAGTCGGGCGCATGTAGAGATCCGGGTCGACATGGGTACCGAGCGGATCGCGGGCTTCCGGCAACCCAGAAAGCTCCTGGGTCAGATCTTCTTCCGCCATTGCGCCGATCTCACCAGCCCACGCTGCACCGTGGTGGAGACGCAGCCACTGGATCCGGCAACGGGCTACGTCAACGCTGTCGGCGGCCTGCGGGTGCACTCCTCCGTCATGAACCTGAAGGGGTTCTCACCCCTCGGCGAGGCGATCTTCAGCGAGATCGATACGGCCGTGACGTTGCCGGGTCGCGACGGAAATCGGCCACCGTGGCTGGAAGCGATCTCGACGTCCTCGGTGGCAAATCGGGTGGACGAGTCCGGAGGCGTTCTGGTCGGAACGGCCTCGGACGCCACGGCCGGAGTGCAGCTCGAGGTCAACTGAGCCCGACGAAGCGCCGACCTACTGGCAGGAGCCCCTTGCCTCGGCGACGATCCGCGAAGGCAATCGGGATGGGCGATCGGGATGGGCGACGGGGCGGTGGATCCCGAGCCAGCGAGCGGAGGGCGGGCCATGTTGAATCTTCATGACAAACTCCGAGGTCTGCTCGGATGAGTTCAGAGACCGAGGCCGGCTCGATGCGAGACCAGCTCCTCGCAGAAATCGAGCGAGAGGCGCCGGAGATCCTCGAGCTGTCGCGCTGGATGTCCGCGAATCCCGAGATCTCCTTCGAAGAGCGGGCGACGAGCAATCGCTACGTCGAATACCTCGCAGAGCGCGGCTTCCGCATCGATCGCGGCATTGCAGGAATGGAGACCGCCTTCGTCGCTGAGTCGGGCCACGAGTCCGCTCCCCTGGCAATCGCCCTGTTGGCCGAGATGGACGCACTGCCCGAGATTGGCCACGCCTGCGGCCACAACCTCTCGGGACCCGCCAGCCTGCTGACCGCCACGGCTCTGGCACGCGTCGTGGCAGCGGACGCATTGCGCGTCGTCGTCGTCGGATGTCCCGCAGAAGAGACGGGGGAGGGCAAGCCTCGGCTCGTTGACGCGGGGATCTTCGACGGGATCGATGCCGCCATGATGGCTCATGCCTCCGACATGCGGCGAGCTCATCGGCTCTTCCTGGGCAACGTGAAATTCGAGTTGATCTATCACGGCCGGGCGGCCCACGCCGCGGCCTATCCCGAAGAAGGGCTCAACGCTCTCGACGGGGTCATCACGTTCTTCGTTGGGATGGGACTCCTGCGTCAGCAATTGCATCGCGACGTGCGTGTCCACGCCATCGTCTCGGAAGGGGGTGAAGCACCGAACATCATCCCGGAGCGCGCCGCGGCCCGGGTCTGGGTGCGAGCCCTCAGCGTCGACAGCCTGGAGGACGCCGAGCGGCGCGTGCTCGCGTGTGCGCACGGCGCAGCCGAGTCGACGGGAACCCGGCTCGAGGTGCGAGGAATCGAGGGGACGTCGCCTCCAATGAAGGCGAACCTCTCGCTGGCCGGCAGCTACAGGCGACAGCTCTCGAGCCTTGGACTGGCGGAGACCGGTCACGCTCCCGACCAGAACATCGGCTCGAGCGATATCACCCACATTTCGCGGGTGGTTCCGACGATCCATCCCAATTTTCCGATCGGAACCGGAATTGCACTCCATACCCGGGCCTTCGCCGAGGCGACGACCAGCGAGGCGGGAGCCGCGGGCCTGCTCGAGGGAGCCAGGGCGATGGCATTGAGTGTGCTGGAGATCGTGGAGAGCGCGGATTTGCGCAAGCAGATTGCGGACGAAGACCAGGGCATCACCCCGATCGCCCACCCGATCATCGCTCAGTAGATGAAGTGCCCGTCCGTTGCGTACTCGTCCATCTGCCAGATCTCGATCTGGTCGCTTCCAGTGTTGAGCCAGGTGAGGTCGTCCCGCCCGTCGCCATTGACGTCGCCCGTCGCGAGCAGATCCCACGAGTCGTCACGCTGTGCGGAGAGGGGGAACGCTTCGGGGCTTTCGATCACGTCCATGTACCAGAGCATCGTCGCGCCGGTAACTCGATTGCGCCAGAGCAGATCGTCCGTGCGCCGGTTGTTGAAATTGCCCGTGGCCTGTCCTTCCCAGTTCGCATCGGCAAGGACACCCGAGTAGGCGGTCTCGATGCGCTCGCGATCGCGGAAGAGCCAGGCGACCGTCTGGCCGCTGGTGGTCTTGCGCCAGAGAAGATCCTGGTGCCCATCGCCGTCGAGGTCGCCACTCGCCACGAACTCCCAGCGATTCGATGCCACCGCAGAAAAGCGGCTGATGACGGACGTGCCGTCCGGGTTCATGAAGACGCCGAAGATGATGCCGACCGACTGCTCCCAGAAGATCAGGTCGTCGAGACCGTCGTTGTCGTAGTCGCCGATCGAGATGAGCTCGGTGGTCGAGTTGGGGAAGTTCCAGACGATCGGGGCATCCGGCGATGCCCCGCCGGCTCGAAAAACGTCTCCCATGGGGCCATCACCGGCAGCATCGATTCGCCAGACGAAATCCGCGAACCCATCGCCGTTGAAATCTCCCGATCCGATTGCCGACCAGCTCTCGTCGAGATCGATGTTCACCGGGGACCCCTCGAGCACGAGCTGATCACCGGATCGTAGAGAGCCCCCTGGGACGACGTAAACGGCTCCGGTGACGTCATCCTCGACGAGGATGTCGGAGGCTCCGTCGGCGTCGAAGTCGTGCGAAGGTGCGGGCGGCGCGGTGAAGACCACGACCGGGGACTCGACGGAGGCCGCGCTGGCGTGCCCGTGATCATCGCGGCTGGAGACCCGAATCTGGCAAGCCTCCCCGTAGCTGCCCCCGACGGTCACCTCGAGTTCGCCGGCCAGGAGCGAGAGATCGGGATCTGGCGAGAAGGCACCGGGGCTCGATCCGTTCGCGCACGTCACGAAGACATCGTAGTAGCTGACGGGCGTCGGACTCGGTGCCCAGCCGAGAGTAACGGAGGTGCGCCCGAGCAGCGCAACACTGGCCATAGCGAGTGAGGGCAGGGCGAGCCCCACCGCCAGAACGAGCGCACCGATTCGCAGCGACCTCGGGCGACCCGGGTGGCGTGTTCCCCCGAACACTCTTCGTGTCTCAGCGCATTTCGAGTTCGAACGATCCATCGTGCCAATCCCCGCTTGCTAGTCGGCCCTTCGCGTCGATCAAGAGGCGAAAAGTGACTGCGTACGTTCCATGCGCCTCGGACCGGTTGATCCGCCTGGGAGCCCGGTCCAGGCGCCTGGAAGTCTATTTCGACACCGCTGCCCGCACGGGTTGTGACATGAATCACACATGCGATTCATTCGCGGGCTTTGTGGCGGTCTGTCGGGTGAGGAGGATTTCCTCTCCCGTTCAGATCGGCTCCCAGATCGGCTCCAGTCGCTACAACGGCCTGGAACTCGTCTGCTCTGCCGAGGGGGAACGCGACTCTAGCGCGTAGCCAGCCGGCAACCGACCGTAACATCTCGTTTTTTCACACGAAACCGACCTGTTGATTACTCCGATGGGAAAAACCCCGCGCTGGGGTTGCCGAGAGCGGGGAAGGCGGCAAAGATTGGGGCCGATCTGGTGAGAATCCGGGGAGTTCCGGAGTGAGCTGCAGATCGTTCGACGCTGGCGCGGGGATGCGGAGCTTTGCCACGCTGCTGGTGCTGGTGCAGGTGCAGGTGCAGGTGCTGGTGCAGGTGGCACTGGTGAAGAGCGCAGCTCATCCGAGGTTCCGGTTTCCACCAGCATGACTGATCTTGCCGATCTTCAGGACGAGCTTGGGGGGAGCCCGCCGGAATGATGGTGTCCCATGGAAGGGCCGGAGCGGCCGGAGATCGCGCCAAGGTGCGGCGGCGGTTCATCGAGCGTCTGAAGGCGTCGGGTGTGACCGACCCGCGAATCCTCGATGCCTTCGCGGCGGTGCCGCGCCATTTGCTCGTTCCCGAGGCCCTGCGTGACCAGGCGTATCGGGATACCCCGCTCCTGATCGGCGAGGGCCAGACGATCTCGGCGCCCGGGGTCGTGGCCACGATGACGTCGGCGCTCCAGCTCGAAGGAGATGAAAGCGTGCTCGAGGTGGGAACCGGCTCCGGCTACCAGGCCGCGATCCTCTCTCACCTCGTCAGCCGGGTCGTCTCGATCGAGCGGATTCCCCGCCTGGCCGCCAGCGCCCGTCGCTCGCTCGATCTGCTGGGAGTGAGCAACGTGGTGGTCTATCTGGGCGATGGCACACGCGGACGACCCGGTGAGGGGCCCTACGACCGAATCGTCGTCACGGCCGGCGGACCGGAAATCCCGAACCCCCTACTCGAGCAGCTGGCGCTCGGAGGAATGCTCGTGGGACCTTTTGGACCACGGGGCAATCAAGAGCTGGTTCGAATACGTCGAAGCGATGAACGAGGATTCACGCGAGAGGTCCTGGGACCGTGCAACTTCGTCGATCTCATCGGCAGCAACGGCTGGGCGGGCTGAGCCGGTTGGGCGCTGTCTGGAAGGGGAGTCTGGTCGTCCTGGCGTTGGCCGGGCTTTCGGCCTGCGCCTCATCTCCATCTACCGATCAGTGGTATACGGTACGCAAGGGCGACAATCTCTATCGCATCGGCATGCGCTTCGGGGTCACGTCGGACTCCATCGCGCGCGCCAATCGAATTCGTGACGCTCGCGCGGTCTCGATCGGCACGCGGCTGCGCATCCCATCCCCGGGTCGCTCCGCCACGAGGCCATCCGTCAGGACGAAGGCGGTTGTCGTTCCGAGCGGAAAGGCCCGGAGCGAGCTGCGCAGCCAGGCACGCAAGGAGGCCAGGCGCGAGAGCCAGATCAGCTTCTCCTGGCCGCTGGAGGGAAGACTCAGCTCAAGCTTCGGTAGCCGAAACGGAAGGCCGCACCAGGGCATCGATATGAGGGCGAAGAAGGGCACGCCCATTTACGCGGCGGAGTCTGGCAAGGTAATCCATTCCGGGAAGCTCGGGGATTATGGTCGCGTCGTGATCCTCAAGCACAGCGGCGACTACCGCACGGTCTACGCCCACGCTCGCAAGACGCTCGTGAGTCGGGGAGACTTCGTGGAGAAGGGCGACAGCATCGCGGAGGTTGGATCTACCGGGAACGCCTCCGGGCCCCATCTGCACTTCGAGATCCGGCGAAAGGATGTGGCCAAGGACCCCATCCTCTATTTGCCGAACTGAGCCACCGAACCGATCGCTCGTCAACTCGCGTGCCGGTGAATCAGGTCCCCGCCTGATTCTCCCAATACGGGAAGCAGACCTTGGCGATGGGTGCCGGCTCGGGCTCCTCGTCGAGGGAGTCAGCCGCATCGAGCCCGGCGAAGAGCGCACTCGTCTCGATCGGGGCAGGGACGAAGACATAGCCGTTCTCTTGCGAGAGCTTGATCTGGGCCTGGGTGCTCTTGCGCAGATCATCCGGAGTGAACTGCCAGACTCCGGCCTCGAGGGAACGTTTGTCGCAAATCTCCCGAATCTCCGCGCCGCTGAGGCGCTTGATCTCGACCCGGTGGTTCTTCTTGACCGGGTTGAAGAGCGGTCCGTCATCACTGCCGCGCTGCTCGAGCCAATCCTCGAGAATGATCAGGGCCTCGTTCGGGAGCGAAATCAGGCGCGCCGCTGCGCTCTTCGACTTGCCGATGCGAATCGATACCTGGCGAGTCGTCTGATCGAAGGAAAGGCCCTCTACCATCACCGTCAACAACTCCGAGAGCTTGAGCTCACCGTGGTAGAAGCAGTAGAAGATGAGGCTATCCCGCAGTCCAGCGACGTTGCTGCTGGCGATGCTGGCACGAACGACGGCCCGAAACTCGCCGTAGGTCACGATTCGCCGGGCGGTAGGGGTGCGTGCCTTGTTGGGTGAGACGGCCCTCTCCCACTCCTCCTCGCTCATGTAACCCAGGCCTTTGCATTCCTTGAGTACCTTGCGAAGGGTATTGCGGTGCTTCTGGATCAACTTCGCGTTGTAGATGGTCGAAATCTGGCGATACTTGCGGTTCGGATCGAGGCGACAGCGAAGGGCTTCGAGGCTTCCGGGGGCGCCATCCTCCTTCAAGAGATTGAGCGCCGCCTGGCCATGATGCGCGCGTACCTGGTGCCAGGGAAAGGTCTGGGCATCGCACGCGCCGGTCGAAAGCACGAGTGCGAGCGTGTCGAGGGCCTCCTCACTGGCACGCCTCTCGTCACTGCTCTTGCAGCCCTCGAGCATCGCATCGATGGCGGCTCGCCCCTTCTCGACTTCCGAACTCTCGAGTGTAAAGTCCGCAGCGAGGGTCAGTGGAAGCCCCCCTGGGATTGCAGAAAGATCTAGCGACACTGTTGCCCAACCTCCTCAGGTTCGTTGGAGTGCAGGTTTCCTCGAGTTATATGCTGCCAATGGGGGTCCGAAGTCAAGGGGAGAATGAATGGCAACCCTGGACGCGATTTCGAGGATAGGATGATGGTTCTCAAGCTATTGATTCAACTCGCTTTTTCAGGTCCGGCGGGAAGCCGGGGCGACTGGCTGGGTTGATCTTCTGAGCGAGGGCATTCTAACACGACTCGGCCAGTGACGCAGGGGATTCCCCTGAGAAAGGCGAGCTCGTGGATCATCATAGTCAGGGAATCCGGCCGGAATCGATCGATCCGGATGGAGTGATCCGGGCGGGATGAAGGGGTTGATGCACCGCCCATCACGTCCCCTCGGACTCCGCTCGGGTCTTCTCAGGGGTGGGCTCCGTGAATTCGAGGGGCAGTCGAGGTGCAGTCGAGGTGAGTGACTCTCGAACTCTCGGGGGATGGAGGGCCCCGGCCGGAAGCATCGCCGATCACCTGGGGCAGAGGATCGAGAGCGACTCTGCCAGGACTGATCGAGGTCGACCCGGCTGTTCGGAAACGGGGAAATCGTTTCAGGGTTGGTGACGGCGCCGCGGAGGATTCACTGAACCTGCGGCCCACCGCGACCGGCTACGATCGTGGGATGGTCGGGTGACGGATGGTCTCACGAGCCTCGCCTGCTCGACAGCTCAGGCATTCCGCTATGTTCCCCGCGCGCCGGCTCCAGCAAGTCTCATGAGCACTCCCGCGCCCCCGTAGCTCAGTAGGATAGAGCAGCGGTTTCCTAAACCGAAGGTCGCAGGTTCGATTCCTGCCGGGGGCGCCAGG
>CBDUYG010000144.1:0-7574 GCA_965371385.1 uncultured Myxococcales bacterium
CCACCAGCGCCTCCTCGACCATGTCGAAGAGGATCTGCCGCGCGGGCTTCATCTCAGTGATCGAGCCCACGCCCTGGCCGCAGGCCTCGGTCATGAGGTCGGCACGACGGTGATCGTTCGAGGCCTGGATGTAGTCCGAACTGAGCAGCATCTGGATTGGCGGCGGAAGCGGCTTGGGCGCCTCGTCCGTCGCCCACTCGTCGTTCCAGGGACAGCTCAGCGTTCGCATGGTCATGCCCGAGATGCACTTCGAGTAGTTCGTATCCTCGGAGTTCGCCTCCAGCAGGCGCTCCTTGATGATCATGTCGACATCCGACTCGCGGCAGGGCAGCCACAGGGTGCCGGTCCACACACCCGAGGCGCCCAGGCAGAGCGCCGCAGCGAGGTGGCGACCGGTCGTTACACCACCACCGGCGATCACCGGCGTATCACCGGCGATGGCCGCAACCTCCGGGACGATCGAGAACGTGCCCATCGAGCCCGTATGGCCGGCAGCGTCGTAGCCCTGGGCGATGATGGCGTCGACCCCCTGGTCGAGCTGGCGCTTGGCCTGACGGGTCTTGCCCACGAGGCCCCAGAGCTTGATGCCGCGCTCCCGGGTCACCTCGCGCAGGAACGCTGGACTGCCCAGTCCACTGGCGATCACCGGCACCCGCTCCTCGAGCAGCACGTCGAGCTGGGAGCGAGCGATCTTCTGACTCAGACCGCCCCACTGGTACAGATCCTGGAAGCCCTTGGGGTCCGGAACATCATATTTTTCCTTGATTTGCTGGGCAAACTTCCGGTGCTCATCAGGAATCTTCGCGAGCATGCCGTCGAGGTCGAACTCCACCTCCGCCGAGGCGGGAAGCACGAGATCGATGCCGAACTGCTTGTCGCCGACCCGATCGCGGATCCACTTGATGTCGGCGCGGATATCCTCGGGCGTGTGCATCGCCTCGCCGAGAACGGCGAAGCCACCGGCATTGATCACGGACGTCGCGACGTCCTTGCAATGAGTGAACGCGACAATCGGATATTCGCACTCGAGTTGCTCGCAGAGTCTCGTGTGCAAGGGGTCTTTCGTCATGTTTCGGCTCCTTCGATCGCTGGATTACCACGCCTCGGGGCATGGCGCTGCGGGTCGGGTATCAGATACAGTCCGCGCGAGGTTTTTTCCAGGCCTCGATCGCCAGACCGGCCCCGAATATTCGTGAAGCTCGTTGCGAGGGCGGCAAGAGTGCTGCAGTTTCGGGGCCCTCGGAACGAAGTCGACCGCAGGCGTACTTTCGGTATGTCGAGGATCGACGCAGTGAGAAGGTCCCGGAAATGAAGCGCTATTGCCGTCCGCAGTAGAGCGATCCTGATTCATTCGGGCTAGCCGGCGTGGAATGCTCAGCCGGCGACCCCGGAGCCGCGTGGTCGCCGTGGCACCACTCTGCAAGCCAGCACATGCCAGGCAGGTGCACGCGGGCCATCCCTGCGTAACTGCCCGATGGAGGTACCCGTTTCCAATGTCCCGCTATCTCGTAGCATGCGACGCCGGCGGCACCATGACCGACGTGATCATCGTCGATGAAGACGGTCGCAGTGTCATCGGCAAGGCTCCGACCTCTCCCCAGGACGAGAGCATCGGCTATATGGAGTCCTTCTGGGAGGCCCTCGAGTACATGGGCATCTCCAAGGAAGAAGGCGCCAATTTCGGCGAATCGATCGAGACCGCGATCTATACCGGCACCTCGATGCTCAACACCGTCATCAACATGAGCGGCTACAAAACGGGCATTCTCGTCACCCGGGGCTTCGAGGACATCGTCTCCCAGGGCCGCGGCTCCCAGACCTTCATCGGCGCCCAGTGGTCCGAGATCACTCACATGCAGTACCGCAAGCACCGCGTGCCGCTGGTTCCGAGCCACCTGGCCCGGGGAGTGACCGAGCGCATCGACATGTTCGGCACCCCCGTGATCCCGATGTACGAGGACGAGGTTCGCCAGGCGGCCAGAGAGCTGATCGAGGACGAGCAGGTCGAGGCCATCGCGATCATCTTCCTGCAGTCCTACGTGAATCCGATGCACGAGAATCGCGCCGAGGAGATCTGCCGCGAAGTCATGAAGGAGAGCGGCCGCGACATCGTGCTCGAGGTCTCGAACAAGGTCGCACCGACCATGCGTGAGATTTCGCGCGCCAACGCGACGGTCATCCAGGCCTACGCTTCGGACCCTGCACGCAAGCAGCTCTATCGCATCGAAGAGGAGCTGGTGAAGACGGGCTACCAGCACAGCCTCAAGACGGTGCTGGGTTACGGCGGCATCACCAACATCCGCTATCCGCGCCTCTTCGAGGCTGCGATGTCGGGACCCGTCGGCGGACTGATGGGCGCCCAGTACCTCTCGAGCGTGATCGGAGAGAAGAACATCGTCTGCAGCGACGTCGGCGGCACCTCCTTCGACGCCGGAACGATCACAGCGGGCGTGCTTCCGATCGATCGCGAGCCCGGCTTCCAGGACATGTACGTGAACGTCCCGATGCTCGGAATCACCTCGATCGGCGCGGGCACCGGCACCTATATCCGTGTCGATCCCCAGACGAACCGGATCAAGCTCGGCCCGGACTCCGCGGGCGGAACTCCCGGCCCGACGTTCATGGAGGCCGGCAACACGACGCCGACCATCAACGACGTCAACCTGCTGCTCGGCATCCTCTCCGAGAGCAACTACCTGGGTGGCAAGGTCAAGATCAACAAGGAGGTCTCCTACAGGCTCTTCAAGGAGAGGGTCGCCGACCCGCTCGGGATGGACGTCTACGAGTGCGCGGAGACCTGCCTCGAGCTGCTCAACGTGATGATGCGCGAGCACCTCGTGCAGAGCCTGATGGTCGGTCACGACCTGCGCGAGTACGTGCTGCTCGGCTACGGAGGCGGCGGTCCTCTGCATCTGCTGGGCTACGCGGGTGACTATCCCTGGAAGGCGGTCTGCACGGTGCCTCACGCGGGCGGCTTCTCGGCCTGGGGCGGCGCCTGCATGGACTACTCGCATCGCCGGCACAAGAGCGTGGGTGCGGTGATCACGCCGGATCTCGACGACGCGACGAAGCTCGCATACCTGGCTCCGATCTCGGACGCCTGGCAGACCCTCGAAGCGGAGCTGCGGGAAGAGCTCGAGAAGGAGGGCTTCGAGCAGAGCCAGATCTCGATCTCCCGCGTCGTCTACATGAAGTACTACGGCCAGCTCGACGACGTCGAGGTCGAATCGTCGGTCGAGAGCCTCGACTCGGTCGAGAACATGAACGCCCTGATCAAGGGCTTCGAGGACCTCTATACCGAGATGTTCACCCTGGCGGCCAGGCCGGAGATCGGCGCCTATCACATCACCGAGGTCTGCGTGATCGCGAAGGTCGCCACGGTGAAACCGAAGCTGCGCAAGTTCGAGCTGGCGGACAAGAAGCCCCTGGAGAAGGCGTTCAAGTGCACGCGCCCGGTCTTCGTTCGGGGCAAGTGGCAGGACGCCGACATCTGGGAGATGGAGTCCCTCGTGCCCGGCAACGAGATCGACGGCCTGGCGGTGATCGAAGCCTCCAACACGACGCTCTTCGTGCCGCCGGAGTGGCATGTGCGCATCGATGAGCACGACATCTACTGGATCACAAGGAAGGACGCGTGATGGCAGAGCTTTCTCTCAAGGAACGGGTGGCCGCGAACGACGAGGCCTTCAAGAAGACGGGCCACCTCTTCGGGCTCGAGACGCTCCACCACAAGGAGACGGATCCCGGCACCTACGAGGCGGTCTGGCACATCCTCTCGAACCTGTGCGACGCGGCCTGGGCGACGGGCTGCAAGGTGTCCTCGTCACCGATCGCGGCGGAGGGTGGCGACGCGCTCTGGGCCTTCCACACGGCGACGGGTGAAGCCATCTGCATCTCCCGGGGAATCTCCGCTCACGCGGGCCTCCTCTCGGACATGATCAAGAACTTCATCGACGCCGACTACGAGGAGTATCCCGGCTTCAAGCAGGGCGACATCTTCGAGAACAACGACCCGCACTACGGGGGCATCCACTCGCCCGACTTCGATATGTGCATGCCGCTCTTCCACGGCGACAAGCTGATCGCCTGGGCGTCCTGCGTGAGTCACGTCGCCGACGCGGGCTCGGTGACCCCGGGCTCGATCGGGTTCTTGAACCCGGACTGCTACTCCGACGGCATCGCGATCTCGATGGAGCGGGTCGGCGAGCACGACAAGTTCTATCCCTGGTACGAGAAGCGGATCCGCTCCCGCACCCGAACCCCGGACTTCGTGATGGGCGATGCCCGTGGCCGACTGGCCGGGTGCATCACGATTCGCGAGCGCCTCGAGGCGGTGATCGAGAAGTACGGCCTCGACTTCGTGATCGAAGCCGGCCAGGAGTATGTGGAGGACAGCCGCCGCTACGCGGTCGGACGAATCAAGACCCAGACTGTCCCCGGCCGCATCCGCAAGTCGCAGTTCAAGGATCTGGCGATGAAGGGCAAGCGCGTCCTGCTCGCCAAGCAGGACATCGACTGCTGCTTCAATCAGCCGATGGAGCTGACGATCAATCCCGACGCCAGCGTCGACCTCTCCCTGCGAGGCGCCAGCGGAACCGTTCCCTTCGGAGAGAACATCAGTCCGACGGCGCTGAAGTCGGGCCTCATGATGGGCTACTCGCACATCGTCGGCTTCGACATGTTCAACTCGGGCCCGATTTCGGCCTGGAACATCGAGATGCCGCCCGACGGTTCCTGGGCCAACCCCTACCCCCTCGACTACCAGGCGGCGTCGGGCGTGGCGTGGGCTCCGGCGGTCACCTGGGTGAGCAATCTCTACGAGGTCTTCGGGCGTCTCTTCCAGATGCGCGGCTTCGTCGAGGAGATGGCCGCGGGCGCGGCGACGATCATGACGGCCGAGTTCTCGGGCATCAACCAGATGGGCATGTACCTCACGGGGTTGACCCTCGAGCAGGCGAGCAACGGCTCCCCCGCCCGGGGCTACAGCGACGGCGAGACCAGCGCCTGGTGCATCTATACCCCGGAGGCCGATTTCGGCAACGCCGAGATCTCCGAGCTCTACTACCCGATCCTCTACCTGGGTCGCAATATCGAGCCCAACTCGGGAGGCTACGGGAAGTTTCGCGGCGGCCTCGGTCACACGGCGGTCTGGATGGTCTACAACACCCCGGGCCTCGAGTACCAGTGCGGCGACGCCGGCATGCGCTCGAAGACGGTGGCGAACCACGGCATGTACGGCGCCTATCCGGTCTGCCCCGATCGTCCGTCCTATGCGCACAACACCAACGTCAAGGAGCTGATCGACGCGCAAAAGCCGTTGGTACATCGGCGCGGAGATCCGGAGGATCCGGAGATCAAGAAGACGATCGAGGCCGAGCAATTCGAGCTGGCCGCCATAGCACCCTTCGTGACGCCCCAGCCTCTGGTGGACTACGACATCATCGTGCACCCGATCGGTGGCGCCCAGGCGATGGGCGACCCGATCGATCGCGATCCGGAGAGCGTCGTCCACGATCTCAACCAGGGCTGGACGACCGAGCGGGTGGCGCAGGACATCCACGGGGTGCAGACCTCCAAGCCCAACGGCGCGTACAGGGTCGATGAGAAGGGCACGGAAGAGAAGCGAAGCGCGATCCGCAGCGCCCGGGTGCAGAAGGCCATTCCCTTCAAGGAGTGGTGGACCGCCGAGCGCAAGAAGGTGGAGGCCCAGGAGAACATGGACGTCGCCGTACGGCGCATGTGGATGAGCTCGATGGAGCTCTCCCCCGACTATGCGACCGAGCTGCGCGCGTTCTGGAATCTCCCCGAGGACTTCGTCTTCAGCGAGTAGGCAGCGCCAAATTCGAACGTCCGCCGGCCCACGGAAGCAGGCAGACGAATCGACCCCGAGGCAACGCGAGTTGGCCTCCGGTCTGAGGAGAGCGAAAGATGGCTGAGTTTCACAAGGCCGACATCGAGAAGCTGATCGACGGCGTGCTGCCCTGGCCCGCGACCCAGGACATGCTGAAGAGCCCCAAGGACGCCAATCGCTTCGACAAGTACGTCGAGATCATGCAGGCGCGCGTCGAGTTCGACGACCCCATCCTGCTGCCCCTCACTCCGAGCCTCTTCATCGTATCGTCGGACGAGGGACGCGTGGTCAAGTGCGGCTGCGGCCACTCCTTTGGCGACTACCGGGTCAACTGGAAGCTCTCTTCGCTGATCCGTGTGCGCGACGACGAGGCCTCGATCGGCGAGATTTACCGCGAGCGCGAGATGCCCGACCCCGCCTGGACCCAGATCCGCGAGTACATCTGCGGTGGCTGCGGAAGGCAGCTCGAGGTCGAGGCGGTGCCGCGCGGCTGTCCGCCGGACTTCGACTTCCTACCGAACCTCGACGCCTTCTACAGCGAATGGCTCGGTCGTCCGCTGCCCGACACGGTGGCGATGGAAGACAAGACCCTCGACAAGATCGCCGAGTGGTCGCGGTAGGCGGAGCCTGACCCCAATGAGAGCGCGGGGCCGTCCGGGATGCCCTTCGCCCGCGCAGCCTGGAGGAAGCCCCCCATGAGCAAGGCTCTCGATGGCGTCGTGGTCATCGACCTGACGACCGAGTTCTTCGCCTCGCTGACCGCCGCCCAGCTCGGTGACTTCGGCGCCAGCGTGATCCGCGTCGAGAACACCGGCGCGCCGAAGCCCGATCCCAATCGCGACGGGATGCATCCCAAGGAGAGCTGGGACGCCCACGCCGAGCTCGCCCACCGCAACAAGCAGAGTGTCGCCCTCGACCTCGAGGACGCGGCGGGCCGCGAGATCTTCGCGAAGCTCCTCGCGAAGGCCGACATCTTCGTCACCGACCTCCCCTTCCCAATCCTCGAAGAACGCGGCTGGGACTACGAAGGCGTCTGCAAGCTGCGCCCGGACGTCATCTATGCGCGCGGCTCGGGCTTCGGCCCCAGCGGGCCCGACCGTGACCTGCCTGCCATCGACGAGATCGCGGCCGCCCGGGTCGGCCTGATCTCCACCCTCGGCGAGCCGGGGCAGCCCCCCGTCTACGCCGGAACCGGCCAGATGCACACCGCCATCATGCTCGCCTTCGGCATCATGATGGCCCTCTACCACCGGGAGGAGTCGGGCGAGGGGCAGATCGTCGATGCCTCGCTCTTCGGCGGCAACATGTACGCCGCGAGCCTCGATCTCCAGGCCTACCTCGCAGTGCGGGCCGAGCGCATCTTGCAGCCCGTCTCCCGCCTCGACATGGGCAACCCGATGAGCGGCCCCTCCTATCCCTGCTCCGACGGACGCTGGGTGACCCTCGCGATGCCCGATACCGACAAGTGGTGGCCGGTCTTCTCGCAGATCGTCGGCCTCGACGTCGAAGACGAGCGCTTCGATACCCACGACAAACGCTGCGACGTGAACCGCCTCGAGATGATGCGTGTGCTCGATGAGCTATTCGCCCGGAAGCCCGGCTCTCACTGGGAGAAGGAGTTCGCCGAGAAGAAGATCTCCGCCGACGTGATCGAGACCTACGACCATCCCGCCCAGGACGAGCAGGCGAAGGCGAACGGCTACATCCTCGACCTCGAACATCC
>CBDUYG010000145.1:0-7565 GCA_965371385.1 uncultured Myxococcales bacterium
TCGCTCTGCGCCATCGGAGCGGCCCTCTGCCTCGGCTTCGTCCTCCCAAAGAACTTCAACTTTCCCTACGCGTCCCTGGGCTTCTCCGATTTCTGGCGGCGCTGGCACATCTCGCTCTCGACCTGGCTGCGCGACTATCTCTACATCTCACTCGGTGGCAACCGGCGGGGGAGGGCGCGCACCTACTTGAATCTGGCCCTGACGATGTTGCTCGGAGGCTTGTGGCATGGTGCGTCGTGGAACTTCGTGATCTGGGGAGGGCTGCACGGCTTCTATCTGATCGTCGAGCGCTGGCTTCGGGAGTGGGTCCCACCCCTTCGCATCTTCGCCGGCCGGCCCTTCAAGGCCGTTGCAGGGCTCGCGACCTTCGTTCTGGTCTGTATCACCTGGGTCTTCTTCCGCGCCCCGACCCTCGCCGACGCGACCCAGCTCGTGAAGGTGATGTTCTCCGGTACTCCAAGCGTCCGGGTCGATGAGTTCCAGATCTGGACGACTCTGGGGATCGTGACGTTGACGCTCGTGACCCATGCGATCCTGCGCAACTCCGACCTCGAGGAGCGCTTCATGAGACTTCCGCTCTGGCTGCGGGGTCCCATCCTCGCGTTCCCGATTGTCTGCCTCTACGTCGCCCCTGGAGATGATCGTGCCTTCATCTACTTCCAGTTCTAGCCGTTGGTCCGGCGGCGCGGGACAGTCGGACGGCCGGGATTCGCCGTTGCCTTCGCTCTGGCCGGGCAGCTGGGCTCTTGCAATTGCCCTCGTCGTGCTCGTGCTGGGGAGCTGGGAGGCGTATTGGCGAACGCGAGAGTTCGTGCCCTCCCTGAGCGACGACGGATCGCTCTGGGCCCTGACCCGGGTGCGGGTGAACCGGCAGGGCGGGGACGCCGTCGTTCTGGTGGGCTCTTCACGAATGCAGATGAACGTTCACCAGGAAACCTTCGCCGTAACGACGGGCTGGGAGCCTGCCCTGCAGCTGGCCGTGGTATCCGGTGCTTCGGTGCCGGTGCTGAGGAGCCTGGCGGAGGACGAGGAGTTTCGCGGCACCGCGATCGTGGAGATCAATCCGGTTCTCTTCTTCGCCCGAACCCCGCGGATCGATCACGAGATGGTTGAATATGTCGAGGTTTTCGAAGACTGGAGTGTCCCCAAGGAGATCGAGCAGAGACTTCGGATGATACTGCAACGGAACTTGATTTCCAGGCTGCCAAAATTGGCTCCGGAGAAGCTCTGGAAGAAGCGCAGGCGCCTGCGTGGACCTCGGCCGGGATACAACGATGTCGTCACTGAAGATCGATTTCGCTACGGCGACTACCGGAAGTTTCGCGATCTGCCGAACGCGAACAGACGCAACGCGAAGCTGGTTGCAGAGACGACTCCCAACCGGCTCGTGCCGGCGGGCTTCGAGCTACGCTATGCGAACGTGGCCCGCTGGGTCAAGCAGATTCGCGAACGCGGCGGCCGGGTGATCTTCGTTCGTCTTCCCTCGGCGATCTTCGTGCGCGAGTCCGAATCGCGCTGGTTCCCCCGTATGGAATACTGGGACCGCTTCGCAGACGTCGTGAGCGCACCCACGCTTCACTACCTCGACTACCCCCGGTTGGCTCGATTCAATCCACCGGATGGGGATCATCTCGGCAAGTCGGATGCGATACGCTTTTCGCGCGTGCTCGGCGAGATTCTCGTGCGCAAGGGGTTGGCGCCGGGGCCGGCGAAGCAGAGAGGTTCTGCCGATGTTGATCGAGACTGAGGGGCGAAGGGACAGGCGGGTATGACGGGAGCCTCGGCGACGATCGAGGGTCGGCTCGAGCCGGGCTTCGAGCGGGTGCGTGAAGCCTTCGCGGCCAACTTCGCGGAGAATGGGGAGGTCGGGGCGGCGGTCAGTCTCTATCGGGACGGAGAGCCCGTGGTGGATCTCTGGGGTGGCGTTGCCGACACCCAGACCGGCAGACCCTGGCAACGAGACACGATCCAGATCGTATTCTCGGCGACCAAGGGTGTGACCGCGATTGCTCTTCATCGCCTGGCCCAGGAGGGGCGAGTTGATCTCGACGCTCCAGTCGCCCGCTACTGGCCCGAGTTCGCCGCCCGGGGAAAGTCGGAGATTCGCGTCCGGGAGGTGCTCAGCCACCGCGCCGGCCTTGCGGCAGTCGACGGCGACCTCAGCCTCGACCAGGTGCTGGCCTGGGATCCGGTGGTGGAGGCCATTGCGGCTCAGGAGACCCAATGGGAGCCGGGTACGGCCCACGGCTATCACGCGAGATCCTTCGGCTGGATCCTGGGTGAACTCGTTCGTCGCATCACAGGGGTCTCCTTCGGACAGTACTTTGCACGCGAGATCGCGACTCCCCTCGGACTCGACTTCTGGGTTGGCTTGCCCGCGAGTGAGCTCGAGCGTTGCGCACGGCTGATTCCGCCGGACGAGGGGCGTTCGCTTGCCGAGATGCTGGGGGAGGATTCGCTGACCGCCCGGGTCCTCAGCGGCCCCTCGAATCTGTTCCGCTACGACGAGATGTGGGATCGCCCCGATGTCTTGGCCGCAGAGCTTCCATCGTCCAATGGCGTCGGGGATGCCCGCTCTCTCGCGCGCCTCTATGCGGCCACCCTCGGCGAGGTGGATGGAGTCCGCATCCTCGACGAGGCTCAGGTCCTGGATGCCCGGCGCGTGCAGTCGGAGGGGCGAGACAAGGTGATCATCCTCGCGACCTGCTTCGGTTCGGGCTTCGCGCTGGCCCCGATGCTGGACCCACGCTGCGGCGAACACTCCTACGGCCATCCGGGGGCGGGGGGCTCCCTGGCCTTCGCGGACCCCGGCGCCGGGATCGCGTTCGGCTACGTGATGAACAGGATGACCCTGGGGCTACAGCCCGACGAACGCGCCGCAGGTCTCGTCGCGGCGGTCTACGACTCGCTCTAGCGGCTTGCAGAACAAGTCTGGACCGAGCGAGGGGCGCGGTCATTCGGCCCGAGTTCAAGCGGCGAACCCGCAGCCATGGTCGCTCGATCAAAGCCCCTTTGCCGCAATAGCGCTGGGTACCGGGTTGAAGAACATGGTGGCAATCGGAGATCAGCGCCCCCATGAAGACGGCCTGGCGCGACACTCTCGACCGCATGGCGGTCACTCGCACATCAGCGCCTGATGGTATAGTCCTGGAGTGCTCTGCCCCACGGTCCCGACGTGGCCAGCACGGGTATCTTGCGGGTCGGAGACCACGATTGAATCAGTCGCTCAAACTTGGATTATTGTCGATGTTGGCAGGCGTCTTGCTGGGAGGGGGATCCCGTGCCCACCAGGGCGAGAGCGACGAGGCGTTCGGGGAGGTCATTCGGGGCGATGCGGCTTCGAATGTACGCTGTGAAGGAGGAGTTGCAGCGGGATTTTCTTGTCGGGGCGTCAATTTGCTCTCCTTCATGCCCGCGGGCCAATTCGGACCTGGCGTGATGAACGAAGTGTGGGGCTGGACGGACGACGCGAGCGGGCGCGAATTCGTGATGGTCGGTCGCACAGATGCGGTCGAGTTCGTCGAGGTCACGGATCCGATCAACCCGACTCATATCGGCACCCTGCCTTCGCCGGCTGGCTCGAAGTCGAGCTATTGGAACGACATGAAGGTCTATGGCGACTACGCCTACATCGTTTCTGACTTCACGCAGCATGGCATGGAGGTCTTCGATCTTTCACAGCTTCTTCCGGCCGTGGAACAACCAGCGACATTCACGGCCAGCACGATCTACGACGGATTCTCGAAGGCTCACAACATCGCCATCAACGAAGAAACGGGATTCGCATACGCCGTGGGAACGAGGACCTGTGATGGCGGCTTGCACATCATCGACCTGGCCGCTCCACTCGATCCGCAGTTTGCAGCCTGCTTCTCAGATACGGGCTATGCGCACGACACGCAGTGTGTCGTCTATCAAGGCCCGGACGAAGAGCACGCGGGCAAAGATATCTGCTTCAACGCCAACCTGGTGGACGGGCGCCTGATCAATCCTGACAACCACAACTCCCTCGTGATTGTCGACGTGGGCGATCCTGAGGACGCAGAGCTCATATCCGATACTGACTATCCCAACTCAGGATGGGCTCATCAGGGATGGCTCACGGAAGACCATCGATACTTCCTCATGGACGATGAGAGCGATGAGATTCTCTTCGATCACAACACGCGCACTATCATCTTTGATGTTTCCGACCTCGACGAGCCCTTCGTTGTCGGTGAGTTCATCGGGCCGACCCGAACGGTCGACCACAACCTGTTCATCAAAGGGTCGCTGGTCTATCAGGCGAATTATGCAGGCGGTATGAGGATCCTGGAGATCGGAGACCTCGCTGAACTCGAAATCAGCGAAGTCGCATTCTTCGACACGTACCCGGAAAACGATCTCGATTTCCCCAGAGGAGCCTGGGGTGTTTATCCATTCTTCAATAGCGGCACGATCGCGGTGAGCGACATCAACCGAGGTCTTTTCTTGTTGGCCCTACCAGAGCCATCGACGGAGACTCTCAGAGTCGCCGGGCTGATGACCCTCTTCTTGCTCCGTCGACTTCGTTCGAGGACGCGAGGTGAGCCCTGCTGATATGTTTCGTTGGCACGCTACGAAACTCCAGCCCGAGACACACTCGTTCCGTTGGCAGGGAACTCCCAGAAACGGGGGCTGAAGGATCGTGAATGTCGACCGAGAGGTCTCAACGGAATGCCCGGAGCCTAAAGTGCTGCTAACACCAGGAGTGCTGATTCGGGGGGTGCTCGAGAAGCTCACGCACATTGGCTTCGATGATCCGGTAGCCGACGTTGCCGGTGAGCTGCTGCCGGCCTTCGTTGAAGACGAGGGTGGGGCTGGACCGGATGTTCTGATCTCGGGCCTGCTCGAGATCCTCGCAGAGTTCGGCGTGGGCGCTCCCGTCGCCGAGAGCGTCCTCGAGGGCTGAAACCGGAAGTCCGCCCTCTTCGGCGAGCTCGAGCAGGACGCTCCGCTTCGAGATGTCGGCGCAGTGCAGGAAGAAGGCTTCGCGCACGCTCCACGCGGTCCGGCGAAGCGAGCCGGCCCTGATGGACTCCCGCTCTTCGAGGAGCCGGACGGCACAGAGCAGCAGGTGGGCGGGTAGCGACGACTCCGGGGTATTGCGGATCCAGACTTCCGGGTGGACGCTCGCGTGATCGAAGCCCTCCACCACGCTCTTCACGTGAGCCGAGTAGCCGGCAACGCCGCCCCGCTCGGCCCACTGACGTTCGAGCTTTCGCTGTACGCCGCCGAAGACGTGAAAGAAATGCGGCTCGAGCGAGACCTGCTGCGAAAAGGTGTCGAGCAGCTCGTCGCAGCGGATCTCCGACACGTAGGCCCAGACGCAGAGTACGTCCGAGAAGTGGGTAATCTGTACCAGACTCATTCGCTCACTCCCGGGAGCCGAGACCAATCTCCGCTCGTCTCTTCGACCGAGCAGGTTACCGAGGCGGCCATGTGAGATCGAGGGCCCCGATCACACGTTCGAGGAAGCGAGTCCGCCCCTCGAGAGTCCCATCTGCTCGAGTCGCTCAGCGGCGCACGGGAAGCAGGCGAACGGCGATCGACTCCGAGCTGTCGACGAAGACGCCGACCCAGGCGTCACGGATTCCGTACTTTTGACGGATCAGGGTCCGGACCATCTCATGGGCGTCGGCTTCGACAACCGGCTTTGCCGTGAAGCGGCCCGATCGATCCTGCGAAGAGAATTGCAGCTCACGGTTTCGCTGAATGTCCAGGAACCATCCGTTGTCCGGGGTTCCGGCTTCGAGCCAGAGCTCACCCGCCGGCTCGATGTACCAGACGTGGGTCGAGCGCTGCGTGCCGTCGGGGGCCTCGGTCTCGATCACGGCGACGCCGCTCCATTCGAGCGCCCACCAGGTGAAGCCGGCCAGGAGCAGCGCCAGTGCCACCACGATACCCAGTGCGATCTTCACCGCTCCGCCCCCTCCTCTCCTGGTGATTCGTTCTTGCGCGGGACCATGGTACGCGATGCTGGCGAGGCTAGGAAGACGATTCCGGATTCGAGCCCGGTCGGAATCGTCCGCCGACCGGCGTCGGTACGGAGAACGGCCAGGATATCTATCTCATCGACCCCGCGCTTCTGAACGCGAACGATCTCAACACCCTCGCCGTCGAGATCCACAATGTGTCGACGACCAGCTCCGATATCAGCTTCGATCTCAGCCTGAGCGGATTCAGCTCGATCGCGCTTTCCGCGATTCCCGAACCGGGCAGCGGAACCCTGCTCGGACTGGGACTGATCGCTCTTTCCCGGTGCGGCCGTTCCCGCCGCTGAGAGTCCGAGGCAAGCCTCAGCGAAAGACAGCCTCGCCCATGCGCGGGTCGAAGCGGATCCTCGGAAATGCGCGATCGAGGGCAACGAGGATGGACTCGTGGGACTCGAGGGGAAGCTTCTCCACGGGCCTCACTGCTGAGTGCGAAAGGCGGAATTCTTCCAGGGCGGCCTCGTCGGGACAGCTCGCTGCGCCGCCCAGGGTCGTGCACGCGTATCCTCCGCAGAGCCGCGCCTGATCGAGTGCGCGCACCAGGTCGTCGTCGCTCTCCACGGGCTCCTGGGCGGCGTGGGCCACCAGTCCCGCCGCGAAGGCATCGCCGGCGCCCGTCGAATCCACGATGGTATCCAGCTCGTAGGGCCAGGCGACCACGAAGCAGTCGCTCCCCCGGCGCAGGGCGATCGCTCCCATGCGGTCCATCGTGATGATGACGGTAGAGCGGGTCCGGAACCAGGCCAGGATGTCGACGAGTGATTGGGCGACGGATTCGCAGAAGATGCGGATCTCGTCGATGTCGAGCTGAAAGAAGGTGAGGCGATCGAGGACGTGCTCCCAGCGATCGGCGCCGAGTCGATATTGCGAGCTGCCGAAGTTGGCGAAGACGCAGACGTCGTCGCGGTAGTAGCGGTTGATCACGCTCTGGGAGATGCCGCCCGCTTGTCCTCCCTCGGCGATCGGCCGGTCGGCGTGAACGTGCCCGATCATCACGGCGTCGGGGCTGGCGCCGTAACGAATGCGAAACTGGTCGAGCCGCGCTTCGCAGTGGCTTGCAAAGGGCCGCAGGGCGGTCGCGGGAAACTCGTTCAGAATGGTTCGCTTGCCCCCTTCCTCCGTCAGGATCGTGGTGAAGGGGGTGGAGAGACCCGGGCCGGACATGAAGAGGCCCTCGGTCTCGACGCTGCGGCCACCGAGTCGCGCCGCCTCCTCGAGGCCGCGCACGACGATCCGGCCGACATCGTCCTCGACGACCGGCACGACGGGCCACGCGTCGATGCCGCGTGCGAGCATGCGCGCGCTGGTATTGACGCCGCTGCCCCCGGCCAGCAGGGGCCTCGGCTCCTTCGTGTACTTCACGCCTGTGACGAGCTCCCCCGCGCCGAAGGTCAACACCCTTTCGCCGCTCGCGCTGCCTACCGTGACGATTCGCCGGGCTCGCGCGCCGGCGAGTACATCGACATCGACCTCGAGCGCCTCGGCGAGCTTTTCGAGAGTACGGGGATTGAGCTTCTTCACCTTCTCATTGAGCAGGCGGGAGATCAGACTCTG
>CBDUYG010000146.1:0-7551 GCA_965371385.1 uncultured Myxococcales bacterium
GATGATCGCGGCACGATAGTTCCAGAGGCCCATCCAGGCATCGATGTCGGTCATGTGGGCCTCCTCCGCCCCGCGAAGGCGTAGAAGATGCCAATCATGACGGCCGCTACCGTGATCCCCACCCCGAGCTCGATCCAGAAGACGCCGCGATGCTGGCCATGCACAGAGCTGTGACCGTCGAGCACTCCGTAGCTGAGGAAGTTTCCGCCCTCGAGCATCGTGACCACGCCGACGCCGCCATAGAGCAGCACACCCGCCACGATGCCCAGCTCGACCCACCTCGGCGGCAGGGCCTCGAGGAGGTCCTCGAGGCCGAAGATCAAGCCGTAGAGGATCCAGCCCGCGGCGAAGATGACGCCGGCCTGGAAGCCGCCGCCGGGGCCGAAGTCGCCGTGGAACTGCACGTAGAGGGAGAAGAGCAGAATGAAGGGAAGGAGGATCTTGGCCACGATCCGCAGGATGATGTTGTCGCGAACCCGCTGATATCGGGGTCGCTCCGGATCGGGGCTGCCAGCGTCCTGGACGACCGCACCATCGTCTTCCTTCCTCCTGCCGCCGCTGAGCAGTAGGATCATCGTCCCTACGGCCGCGGTCAGCACGACCGTCGTCTCACCGAAGGTGTCGTAGCCCCGATAGCTCGCGAGCACGGACGTCACGATGTTGGGGATCTCGAGGACCCTCGCCGAGCCCTCGATGTATGCGGGTGCGACGTGGCGATGGATTGGAGCCTCGGGGTCGCCATAGTGTGGCATGTCCGCCGTGCCCAGCATCAGCAGCATCCCGGTCATGACGACCACGATCTTGCCGCCCCAGCGATGATTCGACCGCCGCTTTTCCGAAACGTCGGTGAGGCTGAGGGCGCTCAGCACGAGAACCGTCGACATCCCGGCTCCCACCGCCGCTTCGGTGAAGGAAACGTCGGGCGCGTCCATCAGAAGGAGCAGGCCGGCCGAGAGCAGGCTGAAGATTCCGAGCAACATGGCGGCGGCCAGCAGGTCCCGCACCCAGGCCACGCAAAGGGCGGTCAAGATCAGGAACAGGAAGAGCACGAACTCGACCGGGATCTCCACGCGCCTACTCCCCCACCTTCGCTCGGGGCCCGTCTCCAGCCTTCGCTCGGGGTTCGCCGCCCCGATGCTCGCAGTCGGCCGGGAGCCCACCCGCGTAGGCCGCCTTCGCCAGGGCGTGGGTCGCCGTGGGACCGGTGATGAAGAGGAAGACGAGGATCAGGACGAGCTTCACGGTAATGAGGCTGAGGCCACCGTGGAACATCAACCCGATCAGGATCAGCCCCGCCCCCAGCGTATCGGTGATGCCCGCCGCATGACCGCGCGAGTAGAAATCCGGCATGCGAATCATCCCGATGCCACCGATGACGCAGAAGACCGAGCCCACGACGAGGCAGATCCAGCTCGCCAGGGTGCCGGCGGGACCCATCACCTCCGTGACTTCGGGACTCAATGTTTGTACTCCTCGTCCCGGGCGAGGTTCCCGAACTTGCTGACCCGCAGCAGCGCGATCATCGCAATGAAGTTGATCAGGGCGTAGAGAAGGGCCAGGTCGAGCCAGTCGGGGCGTCCGCTGAGGAATCCGCTGACCGCGATCAGGAGCACCGTCTTGGTGCCGACCATGTTCACGGCCTGCACCCGTTCGTAGACGCTCGGCCCCAGGAAGGCCCGCACCAGGGCCAGGGCCATCGTCACCAGGATCGCGATCGTCGCTACCACCAGCACTAGCTCGCGGCCTCCGAAGCGGACGTGCGGCCCTCGATGCGACAGACCCTACGGTCCATCTCCCCCGACTCCACGCCCTCGGCGAACTCCGGGCTGAGAGAGTGGATCAGGAGGGAGCCGTTGCGCACATCGAGCGTGATCGTTCCCGGCGTCAGCGTGATGGAGTTGGCGTAGATCACCTGGGCGAGCTCGCTCTGCTGGCTGGCCGGAACGCGAAAGATCTGGGGCTGAATCGGGAGGCTCGGGCTCAGGACGATGCGGGCCGTCGTGATGTTCGACTTCACGATCTCCCAGGCCAGCCAGGGGACGTAGACCAGGAGTCTCGGTGCGATCTCGAAGGGCATGACCTCGCGCTTCACGATCTCGAGGCGCAGGGCGATCGCCACGACGGCCGCACAGGAGAGGGCTCCATAGAGGAGCATCTGGGGCTTGAATATTCCCGACCAGAGCAGCCAGGTGGCGGCCAGGGATACGAAGAGCAGGGCGGCACGCATCAGTGATCCCGCTTTCTTCTGGAATGATCGATGACGGCTTCCACCGCTCTCTCGCCGCTTCCCTCTACCCGTTCTATCCGTTCAGGACTGCTTGGGATCTCCATTTCGGGCGAGGCGGAGTGTAGACGATTCGCGAGGCCGCGGAAGACCCACCCCCTGCGATCCTCGTTCCGAGCGGCGCCGGCGCACCGCTGATCCTCGCATGGGCGAGGCTCACGACTCCCTCGCGGCTCCCGGAGCGGAGTTCGTCCGAGCAGTGGACGATGGGCGTCCCAGGGACGAGACTCAGGGGTATGAAGTCAGCCCACGACATGGCCGAAGAGATCGCGCTCGGGCGCCGCCTGATCGCCGAGGCCAGACGCATCCTCGTCCTCACCGGAGCCGGCATCTCCACCGATTCGGGCATCCAGGACTTCCGTGGACCCAACGGTCTGTGGACGAAGAACCCGGCCGCCGAGAAGATGGCCACCCTGCACCACTACATGGGCGACCCGGAGGTTCGTCGGGCTTCGTGGCAGATGAAGCTCGCGTCGAGCGACAAGACGAGACTCCCCAATCCCGGCCACCGGGCACTGGTCGAGCTCGAGCTCCAAGGGCGGCTCGACACCCTCATCACCCAGAACGTCGATGGCCTTCACCAGGACGCCGGCAGCGACCCGGCGCGTATCGTGGAGATCCACGGCACCCTGCGCGAAGCCATCTGCATGCAGTGCGGCGAACGCGGGCCGATGGATCCCATTCTCGAGCGGGTGAGCCAGGGCGAGGCAGACCCCGAGTGCCGGCAGTGCGGCGGGATCCTCAAATCGGCGACGATCTCCTTCGGTCAGGGGCTCGTGGCGGAGGATCTCGAGCGAAGCCAGCTTGCAGCGGAGAGCTGCGATCTGATGCTGGCGATCGGATCCACCCTGGCCGTCTATCCGATCGCGAACGTCGTGCCGGTAGCCAAGCAGGTCGGCGCCCGGGTCATCATCCTGAACGGGGACCGAACCGAGATGGACGATCTCGCCGACGTTCTGCTGCACGGCGGAATCAGCGAGATCCTCCCCTTGCTGGTGGACGATCACCCTCCCCTTCGCTGATTCGTCCGGATCCCTTCCCCACCGGATCATACGTGGACCGTAGATTGGGTCCGACGCACCACCGGCAGCTCAGGGGCGTCCGAGGTTGCTCCCTGTCGACCAGAGTGCGTACTCGAGCCGGGGACCCATTCCTCGGTCCACCCCCCACCGGATCCGGGCAGGGTTGGGTGCGGGTCGCCCTGGATGTGCGAAGATCAGCCGCACCGGCGGTCCGGGCAATCGAGAAGAATTCTTCAACCGGAGATCCCCCCCAATGTCAGAGCAGTCAGAGCAGCCAGGGCAGCCAGAGCAGCCAGAGCAGTCGAAGCCAATGAAACTCGGCGTCCAACTCGGTTATTGGGGGGCTCAGCCCCAGGATCGTGCAGTCGAGGTCGCCCAGGAGGCCGAGAACCTCGGCTTCGATTCCATCTGGACCGCGGAATCGTGGGGCTCGGACGCGTTCACTCCCCTGGCCTGGATCGGGGCCAATACGTCGAAGATCCGCCTCGGCACCTCGGTCGTTCAGCTCTCCGCCCGCACCCCGACCGCAACGGCGATGGCCGCCCTCACCCTCGATCACCTCTCGGGCGGCCGCATGATCCTCGGCCTCGGCGTCTCGGGCCCCCAGGTCGTCGAAGGCTGGTACGGCCAGCCCTTCTCGAAGCCCCTCGCGCGCACGCGCGAGTACATCAGCATCATCCGCCAGGTGCTCGCGCGCGAAGGGCCGGTGACGAACGATGGCCCCCACTACCCCCTTCCCTACAAGGGAGAGGGCTCGTGGGGGATGGGCAAGCCGCTCAAGTCGATCACCCACCCGCTGCGCGCGGATCTGCCCATCTTCATGGGCGCCGAGGGTCCGAAGAACGTCGCCCTGGCCGCGGAGATCGCGGACGGCTGGCTCCCGCTCTACTTCTCCCCCTTCAACATGGACTTCTACAGCGAGGCCCTCGGCGAGCTGAAGCCCGGCTTCGAGATCTCCCAGTTCCTGATGGTCAACATCAGTGATGATCTCGAGGCGGCCCTGATGCCGGTGAAGTCGATGCTCGGCTTCTACATCGGTGGAATGGGCTCGAAGAAGCGCAACTTCCACATGGAGCTGATGAGTCGCCTGGGGTACGAAGCGGAGGCCCACAAGATCCAGGAGCTCTTCATGGAGGGGAAGCGCGCCGAAGCCATCGCTGCGGTGCCCGACACCTTCGCCGACGAGATATCCCTGTGCGGTCCGCGTGAGCGCATCGCCGAGCGTCTCGAAATGTGGAAGCAGAGCCCCGTGACCAGCCTGCTGCTCGCCAGCCAGGACATCGACACGATGCGTACGATGGCGGAGCTGGTGCTCTGAGGTTGGGGTTGGGCGGGGGCGGCATTCCGGGCCCACGCCGAGCTTCAGCGACTCATTCCCTTGAAGACGTTCTTCTTCGGGGCCTCGGACATCAGGCTCTGGGCGATTCGGACGCCCTGCTCGAACGCCTCCCGCCGCAGGATCAGCTTGTTGGTTCGATAGGCCCCGGGCTCCAGGTCCTTCAGCTCTTCGCAGCGCGCGCGAGCGCGACCCTCGAGGTCGCCGGGGGCGGAGACCAGCTCCTGAACCACCTGGCGCTCGAAGCACTGACGCCCGCTCAGCAGGCGCCCGTGCAGGATGAACTCGGTGTGGTGCGCGGGCGGGATCGAGTACTGGCAGATGCCGACGGTCCCGCCCAGCATGGGCACGCCGGTAGTCGCTTCGTTGAGGCCGTAGCGATGTCGGTCGTCATCGAGGGCAAGACGCCAGTCGGCAGCCAGGAAGAGCATCATTCCCCCCGCAATCGCATGGCCGGACGAAGCTGCGATGACGGGCTTGGGGAAGAGGAAGACGCGCTTCATCGTCTCCATGAAGAGATCAGTAGTCGCGCGCACCTCACTTCCAGCGAGAGTCGGGAGCAGCTTGAGATCGAGCCCTCCCGAGAAGAAACCGGGGCGGCCCGTCACGATCAGGCTCGCGACATCGGACTGCTCCGCTCGATCGAGGGCCGCGTTGAACTCGCTGCACCAGGCGTGCTGCATCGCGTTCGCCTTGCCGTCGTCGAGGCATATCGTGGCAATTCCGCTTCGTTCCTCGTAGCTGATCACGGATCCGGCCATCTTCACTCCCATCTCTTTTGCAGCGTGCATGGTACAGTCTCCGTCCTGAATCATGGCGAGTCCCCCCGAAACCAACGCGAATTCCTCCGGAGCGACCTCGGCTCCTCCCCCGATGCCTACTCCATCGTCGTCCCACTCCGGCTCCGAGCCTGAGATCTACGATGTCGTGGTGGTCGGCTTCGGTGGGGCCGGTGCGTGTGCGGCCCTCGAGGCCTCGGCGCGCGGAGCGAAGGTGCTGCTCCTGGACCACTACGAAGGGGGCGGAGCCACGGAGCAGAGCGGAGGGATCGTCTACCTCGGCGGCGGCAGCAGCCAACAGAGGGCCGCCGGCTACGACGACGACTCCGAGCAGATGTACCGCTACCTACGCTACGAGGTCGCGGACGCCGTGGACGATGCGACGTTACGCAGTTACTGCGACGGCAGTCTCGACGACCTCGCGTTCCTCGAGCAACTCGGCGTGCCCTTCCCGGCGCGAGGGGAGGCCCCCAAGACCTCCTATCCCGCAGACGACGTCACCCTCTACTTCTCCGGCAACGAGCTCTGCCCTCCCTACCGCGATGGCGCACGCACGGCTCCCCGCGGACACCGGGTCCTGGGCAGGGGACTCACCGGGAACGTGCTCTTCGACCATCTGCGCCGGGGCGTAGAAGCAACCGACGTCGAAGTTCGCCGGCGCTGCGAGGCTCGTCGCCTGATCACGGACGAGACGGGGCGTGTCGTCGGCCTCGTCGTTCGGAGCCTGCCCGACGATGCAGGACTGATGCGGAGGCATCGTATCCTCGCGCAGATCGCATCCCTCGCGATCATGTTCGCACCGCCCCTGGGTCGCTGGGCGAAGGCGCGGCTCGAGGTCCTCGAGCAGCAGCACGGCCGGGAGAGTGAGATCCGGGCGCGAGGGGGCGTCATCCTCTGCGCGGGCGGCTTCGTCTTCAACCGAAGGATGGTCCGCGAGCACGCGCCGATCTTCGAGAGGGCGATGCCCCTGGGCAGTGTCGGGGACGACGGCAGCGGCATCGAAATGGGGCGAGCGGTCGGTGGCGCGGTGCGCCGCATGGATCGCTGCGCAGCCTGGCGCTTCATCAATCCACCGGTCGCGCTGACCCACGGCGTACTGGTCGATCCGGAAGGAGAGCGCATCGGAAACGAGGAGCTCTATGGCGCGACACTGGGAAGCCTGATCGCCTATGAGCACGGCGGACGAGCACGCCTGATCATCGACGAGAAGATCAAGCGGCGCATCCTCCGGGAGCTCTGGGACTCCCGCAAGATCAACTTCCAGAGCGTCACTGCCTTGCTCAGCCTCACGTTCAATCGCGACAAGGCCCGCACTCCCGAGATTCTCGCCCGCCTCTGCGGCATGCCGAGGGGCACGCTGCAGCGATCGCTCGACGAGTACAACGAAATCGCGCGTCAGGGGCTCGAAGATCCCCTCGGCAAGTCCGCGGGGGCCCTGCATCCACTCGATACGCCTCCCTACTACGCGATCATCTGTGATCTGAACAGCCGCTGGTTCCCCGCCCCGACCTTCACCCAGGGCGGACTCGTGGTGGACGGAGCCAGCGGCGAGGTGCGGCGTGAAGACGGCACGGGTATTCCCGGCCTCTACGCCGCCGGCAGGAACGCGGTCGGCATCGCCTCCGAGTCCTACGTCTCGGGGCTCTCGATCGGAGACTGTGTCTTCTCGGGGAGGCGCGCCGGGCGACACGCGAGCGCGGCGACTGCGACAACCATGGGGTCGACTGGGGTGGGCCACGAAGCGCGGCCCGGGTCATGATCCAGGCCGGCAATACCGGGACGGAGTAAACCTTGCGCTCGCTCTCGCTCAGTCGGCGCCGCCTCGGGCTTCAAGGCTCGACTAGAGCGCGGGTAACATCGCTCTCCGCCGGCGACAGGAACGCTATCATCCCGGCCCATGCAGCGAATCATCGTTGGAGTCCTGCTCGCGGGCGCGTTCGTCGCAGCCCTCATCACCGTGACGCTTCAGCAGAGCGGTGTGGAGTGCGAGGTTTGTCTCACTTTCAACGGCAGATCCCTGTGCGAAACCGCCGCGGCGCCCGATCGGTCCGATGCCCAGATGCAGGCCACCAGCTCGATCTGCTCCCAGCTCTCGGGCGGCGTGACCCAGGGAATCCAGTGCTCGAACAC
>CBDUYG010000147.1:0-7551 GCA_965371385.1 uncultured Myxococcales bacterium
CAGGATCCAGCGGGGCTCCTCGTCTCCGGGCCGCACGCCTCCGCGCAGGTTGATGCTCACGCGATGGGAGAGCACGTCCAGCGCCAGCTCGCGCACGTCTTCCGGGATGCAGTAGTCGCGGCCGTCGATCAGGGCCCGGCTCTGGGCGGCACGCCGCAGGGCGATGGCACCCCGGGGCGAGACTCCGAGCTCGAGGGCCTCGTGGTTGCGGGTCTCTTCGACGATTTCGAGCAGGTAGGCGATCAGGGAGTCGGCGAACTTCACCGAGCACGAGAGCTTCTGGATGGCGCGCAGCTCGTCGAGCGTGAGCACGGGCGCGAGCCCCGGCAGCACGTGGATCGCCGGGTCGAGGTTCAATACCTCGGCTTCGTACTCCGGTGACGGATAGCCGATACCGATTCGCATCAGGAAACGATCGAGCTGGGACTCGGGCAGGGGGTGGGTGCCCACGTGCTCGAGGGGGTTCTGGGTGGCGACCACGAAGAAGGGCACGGGGAGGTCATGGGTCACGCCATCGACGCTCACGGTCCCCTCGCTCAGCGCTTCGAGCAGTGCCGACTGGCTCTTCGGGCTGGCGCGGTTCACCTCGTCGGCGAGCACGACGTTCGCGAAGAGGGGACCGGGTCGGAAGCGGAACTCGCTGGTAGGGCGTCCATCGACCAGCTCGGGGAGCGAGAGCCCGGTGAGGTCGCTGGGCAGCAGGTCGCTCGTGAACTGGATGCGGTGGAAGCGTGCGTCGATCGAGCGCGCCAGCGCACGGGCCAGGGTCGTCTTGCCCACACCGGGCACGTCTTCGATCAGGAGATGTCCCTCGGAGATCAGGCAGACCACCGCGCGCCGCACGACCTCGCGTTTACCGCGCAGGGAGCTCTCGATCTGATCGAGCAGAGCATCCACGAGCTGTGTTGCGCGCTCGGGCGACAGGTCTTCGACTTGCGTACTCATGGAGCCCCTCTCGCCCGATGCAACCCGGTCGGGATCGAGACTTCTGCATCGGCCGTCGTGGGACGGTGCATGAGGGATCGCTCGCTGGAGGATTGCCGCAACAAGCTCATCTCGAGCCGGCAACCGGGACGAAGGAGGGATCGCAAGGGATCGCTGGGGCTGGGAAAAACGATTGCGGCGGGGGGACCGGGCATCGAGCGAGATCCGGTTCGCGGCGCCGGCACCAGTCTGCCGACCTACCAGTGGAGCAGCTTGACCCCGATGCCGAAGTTCGGCTGCCACTCCCTGACGTTCATCGAGTCGATCGGCAGCCTGATCCCCACGTCGATCTGAAGCTCCTCGCGAATGCGGTCGGGGATGAGCCTACTGCCGGGCATCCAGCGAGGAAGGCCGAAGGATGCACCGCCCAGGATGATGCCGCCGGTCGGTGAGTCTCCGATGCCGAAGCTGAACGCCCCATAGTCGATCAGGAGTCCCTTCTTGACCCGGTCGACCTCCAGGCCGTAGCTGATGTGGAAGAGCGTGCCCTCGATGCGGATATTGGGGATGAGTTGGCGCAGGGATGACTTCGCAGGACGACATTTGTCCATATCGGAGAGCACCCAGCCGGGAACGGCTCGCAGGTCCGGCATCACATCCAGGTAGCCCTCGACGGGACAGCGGTCCCGATCCTTCATGCCTCGCACAGGAGGCTCGGTGTGCCGGCTGAAGATATCTCCGATCTCGCTTCGATCGGAGAACGAGAGCGTGACGTGATCCAGGGAGACGTCTCCGGGCGTCCCGAACCGGCTCCACTGGCCGGGGCGAGTCTCGAAGACCAATCGATTTCCAGTCTCTCCCGACGCACCCTCCGCGAGGGCGAAGACACAGAGCACGATCACGAGCCAGGGCTCGATCTGGATTGCGGACGGGGACGGGGAGGGGGAGAGGGAGGCGGATGGGGAGCGGGAGGGGTTGCCGGGCAGGCTCCGGAAGCACCTGGGCAGTCGCCGGAAGATGATCCTCCCGAGTGATTTCAGGATTTTCGATCGAGTGTCCGGCTTGAGCTGCATGTGGCGGTCCTGGGCCTGCGCCTTCGAACGCGAACCGCCTATCCCATCTCACCGACCCACCGACCCCACCCCACCTCACCTCATCGATGCACCCGGAACACCCAGAACGCTCATTGCCGTCTTGCCGTCTTGCCGTCTTGCTGGCCGGCCGTCGATCGAGTTGCTCTCGAAGACCGCCGCGAGCGTCCTGGTAACCGTTCCGAGCCGGTTACGCGTCGAAGTCCTGCTTCTGATTTCATCCTACTACGAAAGTGTTCAGATGTGTGTAGAAATCGACTTGCGACGATCAAAAGAGTTGGGCGCTGCAGCGGATTGCGTGTTCATTGCAACCGCTCTTCCGGCTGCTGTTCCGATAGCGCGAAGAAGCTCTCGCGCGGGTCGTCCGTTTCGGCGGCTTCGCGTAGACGTTCGATGAAGCGAGTGAGGTTGCCGCCCAGGTGTTCGAGCACGAGCTCATGCTTCGGCGTGTCGGCGACGTAGGTTCCGCTGAGGGAGAGGCAGGCGTCGCTCAATCGGACCTTCTCGGCGAGCCGCGCAGGGTCTCGTGCGCGCAGGGGAAGAGCGCCGATGCGCCCCCTGGCACGCATCGTCATGGCCTCTCGTTCGCGGGCTCGCGTCTCGCCCCGGAGATCGCTCGCGTAGAGCTCGCTGACTTCATCCCTCAGCCGCATCAGCTCGCTCGCGATCAGCCGGTCATCCTCGACCCGTTGCCTGGGGTCGTGATTCGGGCTCCACACGTCGGGACGGGATCGGTCGGCGAAGAAGCGAATGGATGCCTCTTCCCCCACGAAGTTCGCTGCGCCCTCGTTGAAATCGGGCTGACTCTCGACGAAGACCGTCGCGTGCACCAGCTCGTGAATCACCGTCTCGGCCAGCCGATCCGTCGTCGTATCGAGCATGGGGGTGGTGAGTGGATCGGGAAACCAACCGAGGGTCGAGTAGGCCTTGATGGCGAAGAGACAG
This sequence comes from uncultured Myxococcales bacterium, assembly GCA_965371385.1. GTDB lineage: Bacteria > Myxococcota_A > UBA9160 > UBA9160 > UBA4427 > CBDUYG01. The sequence goes on from CBDUYG010000147.1 coordinate 2,961, forward strand.
ACGTCCATGCCCTTCGCTCGCAGGCTCTCGGCCTCGCGCTCGGCCCGCTCCTTCTCGAAGAAGCCCTTGTAGGGAACGCGGCCGACGATCGGAAAGCTGAACTCGTGAGGGGTGATTTCGCCGGACTGGGTCGCGACGACCGTGGTGACGACACGATCTCCGGGCCAGTCGACGTAGCTGGTGTACTGATTCTCGACTTCGAGGCCGAGGCTGCGGGAGTACTCGCGTACCTCCTGCACGAGCTCGAGCTTCCGGCGCAGGTCGCTGTCGGTCGCTGGATCGCCCAGCAGCTTCTCGACCGACTCACGGCCCAACATCAAGCGCGACTGCCCCCCCGCCAGGTGTCCGTAGTAGCAGCCGGTGCTAAGCACCGGGATCGAGGCAACGAGGGCGGCGAAGATGAGTCCACGAGAGGCCGAGTACTTCTGCATTCGGGTGAGTCTCACCGGTACCGGGGCCTCGCTGCAAGGGCTGGTGGAGCGGGTCTGTGTCCGTTGCTGGGAAGAGGGCGCTGCAGGAATCGAGGAGCGAGGGGAAGCCGAGGAGATCGAGCTGCTGGTCCATGCCCCGTCCCCGGCCGTCGAGGCAGTATTGGCCGTTGCGCGTGAAGAGGTCTCCAGTGCCGGGGTTGGGGAGGTCGCCGATCCCGAGGCCGTGGATCCGGAGGATTGGTCCCAGACCTGGAGGGAAGGCATCCAGGCGATCGAGATCTCTCCGCGCCTCGTGGTGCGTCCGTCATTCGATCCGATCGAGCTCGCCCCGGGGCAGCTCGAGCTGGTGATCGATCCCAGGCAGGCGTTCGGTACGGGCGGCCACGCATCCACCCTGCTCGCCCTCGAGTGGATCGACGCCCTGGCGGATGAATTCCAGCCCGGCACACGGGTGCTCGACATCGGCACGGGGACCGGCGTGCTGGCCCTCGCGGCCTTGCGACTCGGGGCGGGCGAGGCCGTCGGCTTCGACATCGACCCGATCGCCGCGCGTGAGGCGGCCGAGTGGGCCGAGCTCAACGGCCTGGCCTCCCGTTTTCGGGTCTACGCTGGTGGGATCGAAGCGCTGGGAGTGCGGCCCTTCGATCTGGTCGTCGCGAATCTGCTCGAGAGCGAGATGCTTCCCCTGGTACCCGGCATGGTCTCCGCCATGGCGCGCGGCGCCTGGCTCGTGGTCTCGGGCCTGCTCGAGGTCGAGTATGGGTCCGTCCTGGAGGCCTTCGCGGAGCATGGGGTGGGCCTCGAGGACACCCGGGAGAGGTTCGACTCGGGGGGACAGGATCGCTGGGTTTCGCTGCTGCTTCGAGGACCCTGAGCTGTTCGCGCCGGCGTCTCCGGTCGAGAGGGTGGATTCGCGAACCGATTCGACCGGCTCTGGCTCCGCTTCCGCCCGAGACGGCAAGGAGTCGCACGAACGGGCGTCCTCCCGTAGTATCCCGCCCTCGATTCTCCCCGAGGGTATACGCCCGCTCGGGAGAGATCCGGTGGTCCGGCGAAGCGGCGAGGTCATCGCACAGGGCCGCCGTGATTCCGCCGCCAGCGCGATGAGTGGCGTCGACGTGGCCAGGTGATGGGTCGGACTCGAATCGAACTCGACATGAATCGGCCTTCGGTATGGATCCCGGGGCGCGCGCTCAATGAGCTCTGTGCGCATGCGCGTGAGACTCAGCCCGAGGAGTGCTGCGGGATCGTCACGGGAAACGGGACGGAGAGGTTTCGCAGTATCTACCGCTGCCGTAACGAGATGTCGCTCCTGCACCAGAAGGATCCGGTGCGCTATCCGCGGGATGGCAATCGGGCGTTCTGGATGAACGAGGTGGATTATCTGAAGGCTCACAAGGACGCGGAGTCGCGCGGAGAACTTCCGACCGCGGTCTATCACTCTCACGTCGGAGCCGGGGCCTATTTTTCGCGGATGGATCAGGAGTTCGCGGGTCATGAGCTCTTCCCCTTTCCCGATGTCGCGCACATCGTGATTGCGGTTTTCGCGAGGAAGGTGACTCAGCTCGGAATTTTCGAGCGGGAGACGGAGAGCGGTGAATTCACGGGGCGCAGGCTCGAGGTGCGGGAAAGTGAGTGAGGCGCGATCCGGTCGCGCTCTGCTGCTGAGCGGGCTCGCCCTCATTCTGGCCGGCGCGGCAGGGGGCTGCCTGGGGGGCTCGCTCTCCCGCTCCGAGTTGGCCGAGACCCCTATCGCGCTGCTCTACTGGAGCGCCGAGGAGGGCCGTCGGCGCCTCGAAATGCTCGGCATGGCCGAGAACGACAAGACACCCTACAACCGCCGTCAGGGCGTCGCCGAACTCGGTCGCATCAAGGACCTGACGGGTTCCGGCGTGCTGGGAAACGCCGATCTTCGATATCCCGGACGGGTGATTCTTCTCAATCCCCGAACCCTCGAGATCACCGAGGTTCCCCAGGCACCGCTGGGCGCCAGACCGCTCTCGTGGTCCGAAGGGCACGAGAAGCTCATGATCAGCACGAATCGCGTCGACGGCACGCATCGACTCTACGAGGTCGAAATCGAGACCGGCGAAATGAAGCCGCTTACCGGCCGGCGCAAGAACTACATCGCGGGAGCGTTCGGGCCGGATCGCAGCGTTGCCTATGCTTCCGTCGACGTCGATCGCGCGGGGACGCTCGAAGGCATCATCTGGGCGGGCGATGGAAGGAGCCGTGCGGTGCCGGTCGCCGCAGATGTGCTGGCTCGGCATGTCGACTATGCCCCCGACGGCAGCTCGATCGTCTACGTCCCCAGGCCGATCGGGTCCAGTCGGCGGTACTCCGTGCAGACACAGGCTCCCACGCCCGGCGCAGTGCCGAGTGTCGTGGGACCCGGTGAGGAGCCCGTCTTCTCACCCGATTCCCAGTGGATCGTCTATGTCGCGCCGACGGGGCCCCAGGGATCCAGGACCAGGCTCGTGCGGGCGCGGGCCGATGGTTCCGGCCGAACGACGATGGGCCGCGCGGTTCGTTCGGAGAAGTCCCCGGCCGTATCACCGGACGGAGACTTCGTGATCTACGTGTCGCAGCACAACGGCCTCGATCGACTCTTCGTGAAACGATTCGACGGGTCGGGAGACCGCTTGCTCTTCGACAAGGGCGCCGTGGCCTGGCCCGTGTGGTGAGGCCGTGAAGGACCGATAGGACGGGGCGAGGAGAAGAGATCTCCCAGGGCCCCGATCATCCCATCCCCGACATGGAGTCGCGCGTCGGGGGAGCGCATGTGATTGACTCCTGGCTTCCGCGTCGCGGACCAGGCGACAGAGACAAGCGATGAGCGACATGGACCTGCAAGTAGCCAAGCAGCAAGAAGGAGTGAGAAGAAGATGTCGTCCAGTACCGATCAACGGGCCAACGTGGTCCCCATACATGGCGGCCTCGCTGCCCCCGTCAACCGGACCGTGCCGCTGAACAGGCGCCAGGCTTTCATCCTGGAGGCGGCCGAGCTGTCCTCCTTCCGCGTCACCAACGCGGATCTCTCCGCCGTCTATCGCCTGGCCGATGGGACCCTCTCTCCCCTCGAAGGTCCGATGGGGGAGGCCGAGTGGAACCGCGTCCTCGAGCACGAGTCGATCGAGCGGGGCGGCGTAGCCTATGCCTGGACGATTCCGATCGCTCTCCCGGTGACGGATGATGAGGCCGCGGACCTGGTGGCCGGCAAGGCCGCAGCCGTGCGGAACGAGGGCGGTGACGTGATCGCAATCGTGAGCGGCCTCGAGGTCTACGACTGGGACAAGAACAAGTACATCCGGAGCGTCTACGGTACGGATCGTTTCGATCACCCCGGTGGCCACATCGTCGAGCGGGATGATCGCACGAAGCTCGTGGGTGGCTCGATTCGCGTTCTTCCCCAGCCCGTCAATCTTCACTACGGCGAGTACATGCTCTCCCCGCTCCAGAGCCGGGCGCTCTTCGCCACACGTCAGTACGAGCGCACCCTGGCGTTCCAGACCCGCAACCCGCTGCACCGGGCTCACGAATACGCGCTCGTGTCCGGAGCCGAGCAGCTGACGGCCGAGGGGCACTTCACGGGTGTGGTACTCAATCCCCTGATGGGTGAGCTCAAGGGAGACGATGTGGATGCGGAGATCCGCATGGAGACCTACCGCTCGCTCCACGACAATCGTCTGATCGGCAAGGGAGACAAGGACGAGTCGATCTGGAAGGCGGCGGGTTACGACATCTCGGAGGTCTTCGAGCTGATCGGGCTCGATATCAAGATGTTCTACGGAGGCCCGAAGGAGGCGGTGATGCACGGCATCTATCGCCAGAACCTCGGCTTCAGCGACATCGTGATCGGGCGCAAGCACGCGGACGCACCCTTCGACGACGGAAGCGCGATCTGGGGCGACTTCGATGCCCACGAGGTCTTCGACAACCTGAAGGGAGAGCTGGTGATCCAGCCGTGCAAGATCGGCTTCGCGGCCTTCTATGAGAGCCTCGGCCGCGTCGATCTCACCGAGCGCCATCCAGACGAGAAGCCGGTGAGCGTGAGCGGCACCAAGGTGCGCGAGCAGCTGCGCGGGGGCAATCGCCCGGACGATCGGATCATGCGGCCGGAGACGGCGGATATCCTGATTCGGGCGTTCACGGGGTAGTTG
>CBDUYG010000148.1:0-7516 GCA_965371385.1 uncultured Myxococcales bacterium
GGGACGCGTCCATCGCGAACGGGCTTGTTGCGCAGGGCCTTCAAGACCTCGCTCGGAGAGCAGCCGAGCTCGAGCGAGATCTTGAAAGCCAGGATCGTCTCCGTGGGATGGGAGGTAAAGACGCTGGGAGAGTGCATCCAGACCTCGTAACGGGCCTTCTGACTTGGGGTGAGAGAGCAATCCATGGTCGACTCCGGCGGTTGAGCAGGTGCGAATGATACGCCGCCCCCGAGGCCGAGCCAGCCACCGGAGTACGAGTCTCGAATCCGGCCATTCTTCTGCCGCCCTCCGGTGGGCTTCACGAATGTTCCGGGCTAACGGCGAACCCACACCTCACCCGGTCCCACTTGAAATCCCGAGCGAGGAACGAGCGCTCCCTCCTCCGCAAACGCCGGACCCGAGAGCCGGTAGCCTTCCTTCAGCGAAGAGTCGTCGGGGAAGCTCTGCAGGAAGCGGCTCGTGCTGTCGATCACGATCTCGAATCGTCCGTCTTCGAACGCGCGTGCAAACTCCTCCCTCAAAGCGTCCGCCTCCGCGAGCCCACTGCGCGAGAGGTCGTCCACCGGCATCTGGTGGGCGTAGACGCGCTTTCCCGCCATTCCCGCGAGGTAGGACTGAGCCGGAATGAGGACCTCGCCCTCGATCTGCGAGAGTCTCTTCACGAGGCGCCGGCCCCGCTCTTCGTCGCCGGCGTTTGGAAGCGCGATCCGCGGGTCATAGAAGAGCAGCACGAATTGCAGGGCGATCGCGAGCTGGATCGCCGGCAGCCCCCAGCGTTTCCGCCTCCACGCCTCCAACAAAGTCGCGAGCGCGATACCGCCGAGGATCGCGATCAGGGCATGGGCGGGGATGAGGTTGTTGAGAGCGCCCCCAACCTTGATTCGCGGAACGAGGCAGGCCGCCAGAATCCCCACGCCGAGGGCGGCGTAGAAGAGAACTCCGGATCGGTCCAGCGTTCGCGGCTTCACGAACGCGGCGACCCCGATCGCAATGCAGGAGACGGGCAGGATCCAGAAGAGGTCGTGCCAGAAGAAATACGGGATCATCCCCCAACGGATTTCATGTCCGCTCTGAGCGCCCAGGATGTAGAAGAGGAAGTGAGCGTCCTCGCCCCGATTGAGCACGAGGGTCGCGACGATGACCGCCAACACGCTAACGGCTGCGAAGCCCAGGAAACCGCTCCAGCGCCAGACAGCCCGGCCGTGACGCTGCCAGTCACGATGGGCACACCAGAGCATCAGCGGCCCCAGAGCAACGAGCCCCGTCTGCTTCGTCCAGGTGGCGAAGAAGGCAAAGAGCGCGGCGACCAGGGCACCGATGAGATCGTCCCTGCGGCGCAGGGCATAGGCACTCGCGAGTACCCAGAAGAGGAAGAACGAATCGATTCGTGCAACATCCATGTAGACGCCGCTCTCGCGATACGTTGCCGCAAAGAGCCCCGCGGAAACGAACGCCAGGGGCCAGCGGCCGGTCTCCAGCTTCACCAGGGCGAAGATCAACAGGAATACGCCGAGGGCGGAGATCAAGGAGACGAACCTCAAGCTCTGGAAGCTCACCCCCAGAAAGGGAACGACGAAGCCGGCTGCTTGATAGAAGAGCGGTGGATAGGGAAAGGGGACGAATTCGATACCCGGTGCCGGATAGAGCGGGGCGCCTTCGCTCGAGCGCGCAAGGTGGTGGAGCGAGCCGCCCTCCATCCACTCGAGCTCGAAGGGATACGGGAGACGCTGGGTTGCAAGGCCCAGGAAGACCGCAACGTAGAGGCCGGCCAGGAGCAGATTCGGGAGCCAGGGGAGCCAGGACCCTCCCCGCGATTCTGGCTCTTCCCTCGACCCTTCGTTCACCTTGGCTCCGTCCTTCGTTCGACCGAGGTGCGCATCATCCACCCATGCGGCCCAGAGCCATGTCTGATTCGTGCGGCCGAGGACCTCCAGTCTATCGCAGCGTGCGCGCGAGCTGGGAGGCGGTTCGCTAACATGCCGGACGTTTTCGCGCTGCGCGGGCATGGCCCGAATCATTCGTGAGCGCTCTGCTGCGGAGCCATCCTCGCGACGAGCTTCACCAATGATCGGGGCTGGCCCCTGCTCGCGTCGATGCTGCAGAGGTCTCGCGGGATGGCGCCCAAGGACGAAAACACTTCGGTCGAGAGCACTTTGCTCGCCGGAACAAAGCTCGACGGCATTCTCACCCGGCTCCAGCTCGCGGCCTTCACGCTCCTCCTGCTCGCCAGCGCCGTCGTCTTCCTGAACGGGGTGCTGCGAGATCCGGACGTCCCCTTCCTGACCTCGGGCATCGGCGCAGCCTGGATCACCATTCCCAGCGACGTCGGCTCCGACGCGATCGTGGTGGATCTGGAGTGGGTGCCGAGCTTCGAGTTCTCGAAGCGCTTCCGAGTCGCGGAAGGCGCCGGCCCGGCGATCATCGAGGCTCGGGCGCTTCGGGAGATGACGATCCACTTGAACGGGCAGTTCTTGAGCCCTGCCACCCCAGTCACGAGCTGGAAGGAGACGACTCGAATCGAGGTGGGCGACGCCCTGCGCGAAGGCGCGAACGAGCTACGGGTCGAAGTGCGCAACCCGATGGGCCCGCCGATTCTTCAGCTGTCCCTGCGTGGCCCTGGGGTAGAGCTCGAATCGAGTCCCCAGTGGGCGGTCAGCTCCGCCTCCGGCCCCCTCGGCCAGGCCCTTCCTGCCCGGGACACTCGCCTTCTCCCCGAGGCGCTCGCGGTTCCGCGCCCGGCCGAGATCTTCGCCCGCCACTTCTTCGCCCTGGCGACGCTCTTCGCCTGTGCGGCCCTCGTCTACGCAGTGCTGGAGTCGAAGCTCTCCGAGAGTCGGCGGCAAGATCTCCCTCGCTTCGCCCTGGGCCTCGTGACCCTCTACTGGGGAGTCGTCTTCGCGACGAAGGTCGTCCACCTGCCCGTCATGACGGGCTTCGACATTCCGGCCCACCTCTTCTACCTCGACTTCCTGATGGAGAAGAGGGCGCTCCCCCTCGCGACCGACGGCTTCTCCACCTACCACCCACCTCTCTTCTACCTGCTCACGGCCCTGGGTGTCGCGACGACGGGGGTCGAGCAGGGAAGTGGCGCCGGGCAGGTGGTCTATCGGCTCGTTTCCTTCTCGGCCGGCCTCGTCAGTGTCTGGATCAGCTATGCGTGCGCGCGCATCTTCTTCCCCAAGGACCCCTTGCGTTCGAGCCTCGCCGTGGCGTTCGCAGGCCTGGTGCCGATGAACCTCATCATGTCATCGTATGTCTCCAATGAGACCCTCCAGTCGTGCTTCGTCGGCCTGGCGTTCTGGCTCGCCTGCAAGGTGATCTTCGAGGGGCGCCGCTCGCTGGTCGGCATTGCCCTCACGGGCGGCGCGTTGGGGCTCGCGATCCTGACGAAGGCCACTAGCCTGATCCTGATTCCCGTCTTCGCGGTCGCGCTGGGAGCGCGGATGGCGCTCCCGCGCCAGGCCGATGAATCAGACGATGCGGCTCGCTCTCTGGAGCCGACCCGAGGCATTGCAGCCTTCGCTCTCGTCGTACTCGGCGCCGCGCTCGTCGGTGGCTGGTTCTACCTGCGCAACTGGCTGCACTTCGGGCGCTTCGTGATCGTCAACGTCGATCTCCCCGGCCGACTTCAGTGGTGGCTCCAGCCCGGCTTCCACACCGCGGACTACTACACGGGCTTCGGCGAGGTGCTTCGACATCCCTTCTTCTCGGGCTTCCACTCGTTCTGGGACGGCGTCTACTCGACCTTCTGGGGAGACGGCCTCGTCGCGGGGATGATCCACCTCGCGACCCGCCACCCGATGTGGAGCTACGACTTCATGACCCTGAGCTACTGGGTCGGGCTCCCGATCAGCGTCCTCATCGCCCTTGGCTTCGCCCGCTCCCTCGAGCGCGCCTTTCGCGACCCGAGCCGCGAGCTTCGCATCGCCTACTCGCTCACCACGGCGCTGGTCTTCGTTCTCGCCTTCTCGCTCTTCTTCATCACCTTCCGCGTCGCCTACTACGCCCAGACCAAGGCGTTCTACGTGCTCTCGGTTCTGCCCCCCCTCTCGATCGTGGCCGCCAATGGCCTGGCCGAGATCCCGACCCTGCTCGCGGCCCCCCGCCATCGTGGCTGGCGAATCGCCTACTTCGGTTGGCTGGGCATGAGCGCGGGGGTGCTCGCACTCTCGTTTCTTGCCTGACGACGACAGGCTCGAGCGGCTTGCGGACCCCCACGGGGCCAGGAGCCCGAGCGGCATGAGGGTTCGCACATCCGGCCGCGCAACTCCAGGACGAGGGCGAAGCCCGTGCCCTTCGCTATTCTCAGGCACCTCCGGCGGCCTGACCCGGGTGGGTGATCTGAAGCCAGACCCCTTCCGCCAAGCGTTCGAGCCGGAGCTTTCAAAGCGAACGGGAGAGGAAGAGACGGCCCAGGCTGCGGACCCGAACGGGCCGCGAGTGGCCTCTACCCTCATCAACCCGAAATACGCGAGTCCCGCCGCCGAGACGTCGGCGGACCCGCTTGCCGATAAACGAGAGGAAGATTGGATATGAGTGAAGTTCGATTCGACGGCCGGGTGGCGATCATCACCGGCGCGGGTGGGGGTCTCGGTAGATCTCACGCACTAGAGCTGGCTCGCCGCGGAGCGATGGTGGTGGTGAACGATCTCGGCGGCGCCGTGGACGGCTCCGGCTCGGGGTCCTCGGCAGCGGACCTGGTCGTGAAGGAGATCGAGGAAGCGGGCGGCAAGGCCGTCGCGAACTACGACTCGGTCTCCACGAAGGAAGGCGGGGAGTCGATCGTCAAGACCGCCCTCGACAACTTCGGCAAGGTCGACATCCTGGTCAACAATGCGGGCATCCTTCGCGACCGCAGCTTCGCGAAGATGAGCGAAGAGGAGATGTCCCTGGTCCTCGACGTCCACCTGCGCGGCGCCTTCTACGTCTCCCAACCGGCCTTCATCGCAATGAAGGAGAACAACTACGGCCGCATCGTCCACACCGCTTCGGCGGCGGGCGTATTCGGCAACTTCGGCCAGGCGAACTACGGTGCCGCCAAGATGGGCCTGGTGGGGCTCTCGAACGTGCTCTCCCAGGAAGGCATGAAGGCCAACATCAAGAGCAACGTGATCGCTCCGATTGCGATGACCCGCATGACCGAGGGCATCATGGGCGGACTCGGGCTCAACCTCGACCCCGGCTATGTGACCTCGATGGTCGCCTTCCTCTGCTCCGAGCAGTGCGAAATCACCCACGAGATCTTCTCCGTGGGCGCCGGCCGCTATGCGCGCGTGTTCATCGGCCTCTGCCCGGGCTACACGAATACCGCCGAGGGCGGAGTCAGCGCCGACGAGGTGGCGGCCAACATCGAGCAGATCCGAAGCCCCGAGGGCTACACGATCCCCGACAGCGCGGCGGACGAGATCGCCCAGGCGATGAAATCGCTCAAGAGCTGATCTCTCGACCCACGACCCGGGATCGAAGTCTGACGCGCCGCGCCGCCGCCCTACCCCGGGTGAGGAGCGGCGCGATCATCCCGGCGTCGGACAGGACGATTGCCGTCATACTCATCGCTGAGCCGATGGTCTTCATGAACGAAGGGAATTCCCAATGAAGGTAGAGGGCAGTGTCGCGGTCGTCGTCGGCGGCGCGTCGGGAATGGCTCGAGCCACCGCCGAGGATCTCGCGGCGGGTGGAGCGAAGATCGCGATCCTCGATCTTCCCTCCTCGGAGGGCGAGAAGGTCGCGGGTGAGATCGGCCAGGGCACGATCTTCCTTCCCATCGACGTCATGGACTCCGAGGGGGTCGAGGCGGCGCTCGATCGCGTGATGGATGAGTTCGGCGCGATCCACATCGGCGTCAATGTCGCGGGCGGCGGCGCGGCTCGCCGCACGGTCTCACGCGACGGGCCGCATCCCCTCGACGAGTTTCGCCGGGTGATCGAGCTCAACCTGGTGGGCACCTTCAACCTGGTTCGCCTCGAGGCCGACCGCATGACCCGCAACGAGCCCGATGAGGGCGAGGAGCGCGGCGTCATCATCAACACGGCGTCGATCGCGGCCTTCGAGGGCCAGATCGGCCAGGTCGCCTACGCGTCCGCGAAGAGCGGCATCGTCGGCATGACGTTCACCGCAGCCCGGGATCTCGGCGGCATGGGGATTCGGGTCATGGCGATTGCGCCGAGTCTCTTCGATACGGGGCTCACGAAGCTCGCACCGCCGGAGATGAAGGCGAAGCTGGTCGACGGCGCGGCCTTCCCGCGACGCATGGGCCGGCCGGTGGAGTTCGCCCGGCTTGCGCGCGCAATCGTCGAGACGCCGATGCTCAACGGCTCGACGATTCGCCTCGACGCTGCCCAGCGATTTGCCCCGAAATAGGTCGACTCCAGGAAGCCCTCCACACCGCAAGGAGCCCGGTCCGATGAAGAAGGGGCTGCAGCGTAACGAAGACGGCCTGGTGCGCTGCTGGTGGCCGGGAGTGGATCCCGGCTACATCCAATATCACGACGAGGAGTGGGGGCGGCCCTCGCGAGACGACCGCGAGCTCTTCGAGAAGGTCTGCCTCGAGGGGTTCCAGTCGGGCCTGAGCTGGCTCACGATCCTGCGTAAACGGGAGAACTTCCGCCGGGCCTTCGTGGACTTCGAATTCGAGCGGGTTGCGCGCTTCAATAGCCGCAGCGTCGAGCGGCTATTGAAGGACTCGGGCATCGTGCGCCACCGGGGCAAGATCGAATCGACCATCAACAACGCTCGCCGCGCTCGGGAGCTCGCCGACGAGTTCGGATCGCTCTCGAACTACTTCTGGCGCTGGAAGCCGAGCCCCGAAGACCGACCGAAACGGATCGACCACGCCACCCTGATGAGCCTCGCGAAGACCGAGGATTCGATCGCCCTCAGCAGGGACCTCAAGCGCCGTGGCTGGAGCTTCGTGGGACCGACCACGATGTACGCCTTCATGCAGGCGATGGGGATGGTGAACGATCACCTGGAAGGCTGCGCGTTTCGGGAAGCCTCGGAGAAGGAGCGCGCGCGATAGCGCCCGACACGAGCCGGGACGGATTCACTCGGGCGAAGCAGAGGCTCGGCACGCGTCGAGTCGAGTCATCCCGTTCTCCGCCAGACCATCGATGAACCAGTCGTATTTACCGCCCGCGGCTGAGTTCATGCACGCAAACTGCTCCGGCGGCTCCATCCCAACCCCCGAGCGTCCGCCGTCCAGGCATACCTGGTAACAACAGGTCGAGCCGTCGGGCAGGGGGCACATATTCATCCGGCAGCCCGTCTTCCAGTCCCACCCCATGCCGCCCTGCAGCGCTTCGTCACCCGGGACGCCGTAGTGCCAGCGCTCGGCGTAGTCGTAGCTGCCGTCGTCGTGCAGCCATACGAACTCTCGCTGCTCGGGCATGTTTCCGGCGAAGTGGAACGTCGCGGTGCTTTCGTCCGGCCGGGGGGAATCCGTCGAGCGATCCGCATGCACGACTCCCGGCTCGCACGCTGCCGGATCATTGGTCGTCTTCGCGCACGCCATCGGAAG
>CBDUYG010000149.1:0-7455 GCA_965371385.1 uncultured Myxococcales bacterium
TCGATGATCTTCGGCGTGCTGCCGGCTGCGATCGGGCTCGGGCCCGGAGCGGAGAGCAGGGCGCCGATGGCGGTCGCGACGGCGATGGGGATGTTCTCATCGACGCTGCTCACGCTGATCGTGGTACCGGTCTTCTATCTCTTCCTGGACGACATGGCGGATTTCGTGAAGAGGATATTCCGCCGGGGCGAGGCGCAGGACCCGCAGGTGGACTCACAGGTAGAGGGGAGCCCGTCCTGAGTGTTCGGGGTGGCGCCGACGGCTTGCGAGCGGCGACCGGGTTGCTCGGCCGCTGCGCACTCGCGAGCCGCCTGGATTCCTTGTAGAACGAATACCCCGCTCATATACTGCGCGCATGCTCGACCCGGAAGCCCGGCGCTCAACCCCCATATCCACTCTCACGGTCGTCGCCGGGCTCGCGATCGCGGCCGGCGTACTTCTCTTCGTGATCCCCCTCGCGCTGCGCTCGATGACCCTCGCAGACGAGGGTTATCTGCTCCTGCAATCCCTCGAGGTCGCGAAGGGCAAGGTCCTCTATCGGGACCTCGATGCCTTCGTGACGCCCGGGGTCTGGTTCCTGCTCGCCGGAGTCTTCAAGCTCACGGAGCCGAGCGTCTTCGCTTCACGCCTCCCAATGATCCTCGCGTTTCTGGCCCTGGTCGGGGTTGCCTACTCGATCACCGTGAAGCTGACTTCCCGGGGCTGGGGCCTCGCGACGATCGCGATCATGATGGCCTGCAGTGTCTGGGCCTTTCCCGCCTGGACCTTCGCGTTCTACTCGCCACTTTCGGTGCTCTTCGCTCTTGGGGGGCTCGAGCGGCTCCTCGCCTGGAGGGTGAGCGCAAAGCGGAGGGATCTGCTTCTCGTCGGTGTGCTGGTCGGGCTCTCGATCGCGTTCAAGCAGAACTACGGAGTCTTCGCCCTGGCCGGCATCGGGCTCGCGTTGATTGGCCTGCGGCTGGAGGCTGGGGAGTCACTCCTTCCAGCCATCGGCCGCGCCACTCTGGACGGCTTGAAGCTGAGCGTCGGAATCGCGGCGGTGGCGCTGCCCGTGGTTGCCTACTTCGCTTACCACGGCGCCCTGGGCGACGCGTTCTACAGCCTCTTCATCCACCCCTTCGAGTTCAGCGGCAAGCACGACATCCCCTACATGGGACTGGGGGATCTCTTTCGCAGCGACCTGATGCGGAACAACCTGGACGTGATGACGTATGGCGCCCAGCCGATCTACCGCACGGTGCCGCCCGGTGGATGGATCGACGCCTTCAGGCTGATCGAGCGCCTGCACGTTCTGCTCTATTGGATCGCGCCTCTCATCTTCATCTGGGGGTTCGTGTTCGCCTTCGACCCCGCTGGACCGGAGGGTGAGGAGGGGCAGGACGACGACGGCGATGGGGGGCGTGGCGATGAGAAGGGCGCCGCTCGAGGCTTGGATGGCGGGCTATTTGCTCTACTGGCCGTGGCTGGCGGACTCTTCCTCGGTGTCTTTCCTCGCGCGGATTTCAATCATCTCATCAACGTCTATCAGCCGGTGGTCGTTGCGGGTGTCGTGACGATTCATCGCCTCGTGCAGCGCCCGATATTCACGCGCAGGGTCGCGTCCCGGGTGGTGATGGCGGTGGGTGGTGTGACGTTGGCACTCTACTTTGCCGTCGCGGCTTATTGGTATCACGGTCTCATGATCCATCTCGACTACGAGGTGGACGGAGAGCGTGGCGGTGTGAAGGTGAGCGCCATGGAAGCCGTGGTCGTACGCTTCCTGGTCCAGAGCGTGAATCGCATGAGCGAGCCCGGCCAGGCCCTGCTCACGATCCCCGACATCGCGATGTTGAACTTCCTCTCGGACCACCCGATGCCGAGCGCCTATTACAACCTCTACGAGCATCACATCGCCCACGACAAGGGGGCGGGCGTGGCGAAGGGCGCGGAGGAGCACCGGGTCCAGGTCGCCATTACGGCGTACAACAACTTCTTTTCAGATCACGTCGGGCTGCGGGACTACGCTCCGGCGCTCACCGAGTATCTCCAGACCCACTTCGTGCAGCAGGTGAAGATGGGGCGCGACGATTACATCCTCCTCGAAAGGAGAGAGCATCCGGTTCCCGCCGAGAACGCCGTGAGCATCCTCGAAGACTGTGAGCTGAAGCCGACTCGTTCGGAGATCCGGGAGCACCTGCTCTTCGATACTCTCTACCAGTATCCGGGGGTCGGAACCCGCCTGTCGGAGGTCCGCGTGCCGACCCGCTGCCGGGTCAGGGTGCCGAGAGAAGGCGGCGAGCTCGTGATGCGCGTGGGCTATCGACATCCCGAGCGCATCACCAGGCCGAGCCTGCTGCGAGTGGAAGTGCTGGCCGGGCGGGGTGACGTGTGGGACGGGATCTTTCAACATACCTTCGTGGTCGAGACGAAGAACCCCCGAATTTATCGCTCACAACCCTACAATCGCTTCCGCGTCGATCTCTCGCCTTATGCCGGCCAGGAGATCACGCTGCTCCTGAGGACGACGCGCACGGGCAGTGTCGTGATGTCGCCGACCGAGCATCGGATCTTCGGAGCGGTGTGGGAGAACCCTCGGATCGTCCCGAAGCGTTCCCCGGCGGAGGTGGTGGTCGACGAGGTGGGCGTCGAGTGAGTTCCTTCTCGGGCAGCCCGAGGGAGCCCCTTCGGCTGCTCTTCTAACGCTCTTCCTCGTACTTCTCCAGCAGCGCAGCGGCGTTCGTATTCCCCGCCTCTGCCGCGAGATCGCGCGCGGTCTTTCCCTTCGCGTTGCGCACGCCGGTATCGGCTCCAAACTCGATCAGCACGTTGATTCCGTCGAGCTTTCCCTTCTCGGCCGCGGCGTGCAGGGGTGTCTTGTTGCCGATCGCAGGGGTGTTCACATTCGCACCGCGTTCGAGAAGCGTCCTCATCAGGACGTGGCGACCCTGCTGGGCCGTCATGTAGAGGGGCGTCACACCGTCGACGTTGACGGCTTCCAGCACCGCGCCGTGCTCGAGCAGGAGGATCGCGACCTCTTCATTTCCGAGGCCCGCGATGTTGTGCAGGGGTGTCGAGTGCGACTTGTTGATCGCGGTTGCGTTTGCGCCGCGGGCGAGGAGGATCGCGATCACCTCCCCCTTGTCCGAGCGGGCGGCACGGTGGAGGGGCGTATCTCCCTTCTTGTCCCGAGCGTTGATCGTGGCATGGGCGTCCAGCAGGATCACCACTGCTTCGAGCTGACCCTTTGCGGAGGCGATGTGGAGCGGAGCTTCCTGGCCGAGGTTCTTCGCTCCGACCTTCGCTCGGCGCGCGATCAGGATCCGCAGCACCTCCTCGTTCGGATGCGCGGCGCTGAGATGAAGGGCGGTATTGCCGGCGGCGTCGCGCCCGTCGACCTCGGCTCCCGCGTCGAGCAGGGCGGCGACGGCGGCGGGCTGAGCGGAGCGCGCGGCAACGTGGATCGGACGGATGCCTCCGCGCCCTGGAGCGTTGGGATCGTCGCCGCGCTGCACGAGCTCTGCGATCAGCGCGACACTCCCGCCCTGGGCGGCCAGGTGAAGCGCGCTCCAGTCCTCGCTCGCGAGGGATGCGATGTCGGCACCCCGTGCGATGAGGAGTGTTGCCGTCTCACCGCGTCCTTGTTGAAAACTCAGGTAGAGGGGCGTCCAACCGGCATCGGTGACGACGTTCGGATCGATGCCGGAGTCGAGAAGCAGCGCCGTGTTCTGGCTTCGCCCCGCGTACGCAGCGGCGTGAATCGGCTGCCAGCCGCCTGCGGCCGGCGCCGTCGGATCCGCGCCGCGCTCGATCAGGAGTCGAAGAACGCCGACGTGTCCTTCCCGCGCCGCAAGGTAGAGGGCGGTCTGGCCCTGGGCGGCCCGCGCCTCGATCGAGGCGCCACGGTCGAGCAGCAGCGCCACGCTCTCCTGCTGCCCGGCGGCCGCGGCGAGCTGCATCAGGGTCGTGCCATGCTCGTCGCGCAAGCTCACCGCGCCGCCTTCATCGAGGTGAATACGCAGCTCGGCCGGAGTGAGGGCCGGGTCGTCCATCGCGGCGACCCGCTCCGGCGGGTCGCCGGAGCCGCAATGTGTTCCAATGATGAGCAGGAGGAGGGCGACCCCGATTCGGCGACGGTGGGCCATCGAGGTCATTCCTCGTCGATGTATCCGAGGGATTTGAGCTGCTCGACGATGTCGGACTCGACGCCCGAGGGCACCTCGTCGGAGTCCGTGAACTCGATCGTGAGGCCGTCGTAGGTCGGGATCATCGTCGACTCGACCTGAAGGAATGGGGCCGGCTCTCCGTTCATGTCGATGCCGTAGGGGAGCCCCAGCCAGGTGAGGATCGTGGGCGTGATGTCGTTCACCGAGAGGTCCCTGGCCTTGGTTCCCGGCTCGATCCCCGGTCCGCGCGCGATGAAGATTCCGTGGATCGCCTTCTCGGACTCGTGAACGCCGCTCAGCCGCATGAGGGCCTGGCCTGCCTCGAATCCGTGATCCGAGACGACCATGATGAGATCGTTCGGGCCGTAGCCCTCGAGCAGCTCTCCGATCATGCGATCGACATACTCGTAGTAGGCGAAGAGGGCCCGCCTTCCGCCCTCGCGGCCTTCCGGCGTCGGCCTCAGGCCGGGGGGGTACTCCTCCTCCGGCTCGAGCACACCCCAGATGTAGTGCTGGACGCGATCGACGCCGGGCAGCAGGACCATCAGGAGATCGGGCCTGGTCTCGCGCGAAATCTCCTGGGCGATGCGGGCGAGGACACCGTCTTCCGCAAAGCGGCGCTGGAGCTCCTCACGCAACACCCAACGCGGCAGGTCCTTCCCGTCGGCGAAGGGGTCCTCGACGTCCGGCACCGAGCTCGTGTCGTCCCGTACCAGCTTGGCGAGTCGATCGTTCCACTCTTCGGGATGGATCACGGCCCCGGAAGGGCTCTTGACGGCGCCCGTCAGGCGCTCGCGATCGTCGATCGCCTTGGCGAGGAGATGGTCGGAGACCATGACGCCGTTCACCTTCTCGAGTGGATAGGTATTCCAGAAGTTGACGATGCCCACCGACATGCCCTCTGCGGATAGGATCGACCAGAGAGCGGGGACTCTTCGGTCCAGACTCGAGAAGAGGTGGAGCTCGCCGGTACGGGGATCCTTCTTCGCGAAGTCGAGGATTCCGTGCTTGTCGGGTTTCTTGCCGGTGACGATCTGGTTCCAGATTCGGGGAGAGGAGATCGGCAAGGAAGCGCGCAGCGGCCCGAAGGCGCCCTCCTGGGCGAGCATCTTCAGGATGGGAAGCCGCCCCTCGCTCGCCAGCTCTCGAATGACCCGCGGCGAGGCTCCATCGACTCCGATCACCAGCACACGTCCCGGTCGCTGATAACCGTCTTCCTTCTTCTCACCGCAGGCCGGGAGAAAGGATGCGCAGATCAGGAGCAACGCACAGAGCCACGGTGCTCCCGCGCGCTTTTCTACACGCTTTTCTACACACCTTTCTATACGCCGCTCGAAACGCCCGACCGCTCGCTTCCCTCCGCGCAGGCCTCGACTCGATCGATTCATTCCTCGGTTCACTCCTACTTCGATCGGTTCTTCTCGTGTCTGCTCACGACTCTTTGCGTCTGCTCACGGCAGCTGAGGTCTTCTCGGCTCGATCCGCATCTCGCAGCTCGTCTGAGTCGACCCGATCCAGTTTGATCCTGCCGGACCCTTCGCGGTTCCGACCCGGATGCACCGGGGACGCAGGCTAGCATGAACCCGAATCAAGCGGTGCGGGCTCCCCCAAGGGCGACCCGAATGGGACCGGAGTGCCGGCCCCGACCCACGACCGCTTGCAGCCGATGCGGATCCCGACAGGAGACCCCGGCGCAGATCTCGGCCCTTGGTTAACCTGCCCGTCGTCGCAATCCAAATGGAATCGCGCCCACCTTGACTGAACGCATCGATCGCGCCGCGGGAACCGGGACACCGCCCTTCTGGGAGCGCTCGGCCTTCGCCTTCGGCCTCATCTTCATCGCGACCCTGGTGCTGCAACTCCCCATCTTCGACCGCTGGTACGCCTACATGGATGAGGGGCACATCCTGATGTTCGCCGACATCGTGGCCCGGGGCGGAGACATCTATCGGGACGCCACGATCTACCCCCTGCCGGGCGCCTTCTACTTCCTTGCGTACATGTTCAAGCTCTTCGGCCCCTCGGTGATCCTCTCGCGCTGGATCATCGTGCTGGCCTTCAGCGCCTTCGTTCCCCTCGTCTTCCTGTGGCTCCGGGGCATCGTGCCTCTGCGCTACGCCTGGGCCGGGGTCGGGCTTCTGTGGCTCTATCGGATCTGGGCCTTCCCGCACTGGCAGATGTACAGCTACTCCACCACATCGCTCCTGCTCGTGCTCTGCTCGATGATCGCAATGCTTCGCTTCTTCCGAACCCGCAAGCTGGGTGTCCTCATGCTGGCGGGGTTCTTCTTCGGCATCGCGGTTGCGTTCAAGCAGGACTACGGAGCGGCGCTGCTCCTCGCTGCTCTCCCCGCCCTGGTGATCTTCCACCGCTCGGGATCGCCCGAGGAGGAGCACTCGCTCTTTGCGACGCTCGCTGCCTTCATGCTTCCCGGGGCGTTGGTCGGGGCGGTGCTCGGTCTCTACTTCCTCCATCAAGGGCTGCTCGGTGACTTGATTCAGATGACCGTGCTCAATCACATGCGTGGTCTGGCCACGTTCGAGTATCCCGAGATACCCGACTTCTTCCCGTTCTTCGCCCAGGATCCCTTCTTGCGCGACGTGGAAGGAGTGTTCAGCTACATCCCGGGGATCATCTTCACGGTCGACATGGAGGCGGTGCGCACCAGCGCTCTCTATCGCGAGACGCCGATCATCGACATGCTGATCAAGATATTCTTCTACGCGCCCTACTGGCTCATCGCGATCGGAGGAGCCCGGCTGTGGCTGATCCGCTCGCGATTGGGAGTGCCGGACCAGCGCGATGCCACCCTGCGCGAGCTTCTGCTCTATCTGTTCGCGTGCGGAATCCTGCTGGTCCTCACGTTCAACAAGCCCCAGGACTACGTCCACTTCGCGGTCGTCTACTGGCCCTTCCTCTGCCTGGGTCTGATCTATGTGTCGGCCGCTCTCGACGGCCGGCGTGCTCTCGCCCTGACGTTCGCGATCGTGATGCTGATTCCGGCGGGTGTCACCCTGGCCTACAGCCTTCGCTTGGTCGATCGATTGCGGGAGCTCAACACCGACCTCGTTCCGGGAGAGCGCGCGGGCATCCATGCGAGTCCGGCCGAGGCCCGCCTGCTCGAGGGCATCGTCGAGTACGTGCATGAGAACTCCGAGCCCGACGACATCGTCTCGGTCATGCCCTACTTCCCCTTCGCGCAGTTCCTGATGAATCGCATGGGCCCCCACCGCTCGAGCTATATCGTCTGGCCCTTCGCCGAGTTCGAGGATCGCGACGCGCGCATCGTCAGCGCCATGGAGGAGAAGGACGT
>CBDUYG010000150.1:0-7414 GCA_965371385.1 uncultured Myxococcales bacterium
CTCGTCACGTTGGCAGACGCATCGAAGTAGATCTGGTTGATGTTGAACTCGTTCGGAACCAACGTGTCGTTGTCCACGGTGAGCGTCAGTACGGAGCCGGCCACCTGAAAATCGAACGTCGCCTGGAGCTGAGAGGCTGGAGTCGAATCACTGCTGATGGAGCAGCACTGAATGGTGCTGGCGGATGCAGCCGGCGCGATGCCGAGCGCGCTGGCCACCACGCATACGCACACGCAGAGCAGCGCGAGCAAGTACCGGATTCCGAGCACGGGATCCCCTTCCGGGCCGGCTGGGTGACGAATCACCGAAGCCGACCATGGAATCCCAATCCCGGGCAACGGGTTGATGTGCAAGATGCGTGCTAATAGATCGCAGAAGGATGGCAATCCGATTGCGCAGCAAATAGCCCGCCGGAATCGTTCATGTTTACGTGACTGCGAGAAGCAGGACCGAGGCCAAATCCACCCGAGTCTCCGACCATCCGGTGAGAACACTTGTTTCCACGAATGGGCAATAAACTTCCACCTGCCGGAAACGAGAACAGAGTTCGCCCGGTCTCTCGTCCTGCGGCGCGACGCGGCGGGAGATCAGGTTCCCTTGCAGGCTCCTCTGGAATTCGGGCGCTACAGCCGCACCGCGCGGAAGGCACCGAAGGTGCTCAGCTCACCCCACCCTTCAGTACTACTATTCGAACTACCCAGCGTCTCTCCGGAACCGTCGTGGCCTACAGCGTCTGCGACGAATCGGGACGTCACCGTCGTACGGCTATATGCACATTGGTGTCAACTCGGACAAGCTGAAGAAAGGCGTCGATCACTTCGACGACCCGGCATTCTGGGCGTCGAAGATCGCGCACGAAATCCTGCACAACCTGGGGTCCTGGGATCCGAAGGCGAGTCCCGCTAGCCATGCGCTACGCCAGCACTGCCGGCTTCGCGAACCACCGATCCTTGGGTTCCCAGCACCTCCCGAGACAGCGAGAGACCGGAACTCGATATCGAACCACGGATCCGAAGCACCCCCTGCTAGCCTCAACCGCCATGGGACTCAAAGCAGTGATCTTCGATCTCGGCGGGGTCGTGCTCGGATCGCCTCTTCACGCGATCGCGGCGTACGAGCGCGAGCTCGGCATTCCCGTCAACTTCGTCAACCAGGTCGTCGCGGACACCGCCCCGACCGGCGCATGGAGCCGGCTCGAGCGCGGGGAGCTGTCGATGGATGGTTTCTTTACCGCCTTCGAGGAGGACTGCCGGGCGGCAGGCCAGGAGATCTCCGCGCGCATCATGATGCAGCGCATGGGCGAGGCGGCTCAGCCGCGACCGGTCATGCTTCGGGCCATCGCGCGTCTCCGCGATTCCGGCCTTCAGGTCGCTGCATTGACGAACAACTGGGCGACAGCCGAGAAGAGCGATACGCCCAGCGATGGAACCCGGGCCCTGCGCGAGCATTTCGACGTGTTCATCGAATCGAGCGTCGAAGGCCTGCGCAAGCCGGATCCGCGTATCTACGAGCTCACCTGCGCGCGACTCGATGTGACCCCGGCCGGAACGGTGTTCCTCGACGACATCGGGAGCAATCTGAAGACCGCCCGCCGGCTCGGAATGACGACGATCAAGGTGATCGAGCCGGAGGGAGCCCTGGCCGATCTCGAGCGAGTGGTCGGGCTGTCGCTACTGATCTGAACACCGGCCCAACTCGGCCGAACCTCGGCCGAACCAGGGCCAGGCGCGATGCGCTCCAAAAGGGTGACACCCCCAACAAAGAGCGACATCCCCGAACACGACTCCCGCCCCCGCGCTACGAAAGCTCCAGCATCTTCTCGATCGGAAGCAACGCGCGCTTGCGAATCTCCTCCGGAACATCGACCTGGGGGGAGAGGTCGCGCAGGCAGAGGTAGAGCTTCTCGAGACTGTTGAGACGCATGTAGGGGCAGCGATTACACGCGCAGCTCTCGTCCATTCCAGGCGCCTGGATGAGCTTCTTGCCCGGGGCCTGCTCCCAGATCGAGTGAAACACACCATCCTCGGTGGCGACGATGGACTCGCGCTCGGGAGTCTCGACCGCGCGCTTGATGATGCCGCTCGTCGAGCCGATGAAGTCGGCCTGGTCGAGCACGGCCTGGTCGCACTCGGGATGTGCGAGCACCTCGGCCTCGGGATGCTGAACCCTCAGCTTCGCCAGGCCCCGGGCGCTGAAGAGCTCGTGTACGACGCACGCCCCCGGCCAGACGATCAGATCATCGCGCCCCACCTGCTTGCCGACGAAGCGCGCAAGATGGCGATCGGGCGCGAAGATCAACGGACGGTCGCCGAAGAACTCGACCATCTTGACGGCGTTCGACGACGTGCAGATGAGATCGCTCATCGCCTTCACCTCGGCCGAGGCATTGATGTAGGTCAGCACCGCCGCGCCCGGATGCGCATCGATAAAAGCCTGGAACTCATCGGCCGGGCAGCCATCCGCCAGAGAGCAGCCGGCCTCCATGTCGGGAACGACCACAGGCTTGTCTGGGTTGAGGATCTTCGCCGTCTCCGCCATGAAGTGAACACCGCAGAACGCGATCACGTCGCAGTCCGTCTCCTGGGCGACCTGGGCGAGGCGCAGCGAATCGCCAACCACGTCGGCCAGGTCCTGGACTTCGGACTCCTGGTAGTAGTGAGCGAGCAGGATCGCGTTGCGCTCGCGCTTCAGCTCGAGGATCGCCTCTTCCAGATCGTCCGGAAAGGATTCATCGGGGGGGACTTCGGTCATGGGAGTCCTTCGGGGCGCGTCCCGGTCTGCGCGGCAGCCCCGGGGTCGAGTCGAAAAGTTATCAGAGATCCCAGAAGAAGTCCTTGTTGGTGAGCTCGCCTTCCGACTCTCGATCCGAGCCCCGAGGCGAATCGTCACCCTCGCTCTGCCAGGCATCCTCGCCGGAGAGGATGAGATCGACCTGCTCTTCGAGGTCCCGGGTCTCGTTCTGCCAGTACTCCTCCGTGCCGAAGTGGGGGAAGGCGTCGGGAAACGCGGGATCCTCCCAGCGCTTGGCGATCCAGCCGGCATAGAAGATGAAGCGAAAGGCCCGAAGGGGCTCGATCAAGCGCATCGAAGAGCGATCGAAATCGCGGAACTGCTCGTAGGCCCGGGCCAGGAGATCGCGTTGGCGCGCTGCCTCGGCGTCTCGCCCGGGCAGCAGCATCCAGATATCGTGCACCGCCGGCCCGACGACGAAGTCATCGAAATCCAGGAAGAACCAGCCCGCGTCACCACGCAGCAGGTTGCCCGCGTGACAATCGCCGTGGATCGCGTGCATCGGCGTGCCCGCGCTCCAATCATCGTAGATGGCGACCACCTCCTCCACCGCGGATCGGAAGCGTTTGGCGCAGCTCGGCGGCAGGAAGTTTCGTTCCTCCAGAAGATCGAGGGATGCCAGGGGATAGCGGACGGAGTCGAGACTCGGCCGGCTGCGGACTTCGAGCGCGGCCCCGACGTTGTGGATTCGCGCCAGCAGCCGCCCCAGCAGCTCGATCTCCGAGTCGTTGAATTCATCCGGAGAGCGACCACCCGTGCGCGGCCACAGGGCGAAGAAGATGTCCTCGATCTGGTGCAGCGACTCGCCGTCCTCGAAGACGAGGGGAGCGCAGACGGGGATCTCGGCCTCGCGCAGGGCGAAGAGGAAATCGTGCTCCTCGAGGATCGCCTCCCGGCTCCAGCGCCCAGGCCGGTAGAACTTGGCCACCACGGGATCGCGATCCTCGAGCCGGACATCATAGACCCGGTTCTCGAGGGCGTTCAGGGCGAAGCAGTGGCCGGTCGTACGAAAGCCGCCGGTCTCGACCGCCTCGAGAACCTTCTCCGGGCTGAGGCGAAAGAAGAACTCGCTGTCGATCGGACGCTCGCTGCGGGACATCGAATCAGGACTCCCCGAGCTCCCGCTCCAGCTGGCGCTCGAGATCCGGGTCGATCGATCCCATGGGTGTCGGGTAGGCAGCGACGGGCGTCGAGGGCTCAGACCCGGGCTTCATCAGGCGAAGGATGATCCAGACGACGACCGGCAGGCCGGCGACGAAGAAGAGGATCGGGATCGCATAGGCGCTGAGGCCCCAGCCCTCGGCCTTGGGCGCGGCCAGCAGTACGTCGCCGAACCTCTCCTGCAGCATCGCCCGCACCTCCTCTTCGCTGGCGCCGGCGGCGGCTTGATTGATGATCCAGAGGCGAAGCTCGCCCGCGTTCGGAGACGGGCACTCGGCCAGGGTGCGGCCGGGGCAGAAGGGACTCATCAGCTCGTGGGCGAGCTTGTAGGCCCAATCGATCTGGGGATCCTGGGCCTCCGCCGGAGCCGTGAGAGTCAAAACCGCGAGGCACAGAGCGCCCGCACTAATACCCTTCGCCGCCGCCCTCCCGCACTGCCGTCTCAGAGATCCCATTGCAACTGCATCGAGGCCGACTCGGACTCGGGCCCTTCCTCGCGAATCCCCTGACGAGCGGGCTCTGCGATCACGCGTGAACCCGGCGGCACCGAGCTGGTGAGCCAGACGTTGCCGCCGATCACACTGCGCTCGCCGATCACCGTATCCCCGCCCAGAATCGTCGCCCCCGAGTAGATCGTGACATCGTCCTCGATCGTCGGGTGGCGCTTCACGCCACGCAGGGAGGGTCCGTCGCGCAGGGAGGCGGCGCCCAGGGTGACGCCCTGGTAGATGCGAACCCGGTCCCCGACATGGGCCGTCTCACCGATCACGATGCCGGTGCCGTGGTCGACGAAGAAGCGCTCGCCGATCACGGCTCCCGGGTGGATGTCGATCCCCGTCCGGTCGTGGGCGTACTCCGTCATGATGCGAGGCAGCAGGGGCACGCCGGCCCGATGCAGCTCATGGGCGGCGCGGTAGATCGTGAGCGCCCGCAGCGAGGGGTAGGAGAGCGCGATCTCGGCATAGCTCACGGCGGCGGGGTCGCCCGTGTATGCGGCCTCGACGTCCATCGCCAGCATCTGCCGGATGGGCGCGAGCTTGTGCATGAACTCGCGGGTCACCCGATCGGGATCGAGCCCGTCCCCGAGGTCGACCTGGACGAGTAGGGCCCGCAGGCCCCGAGCCAGCTCGGGTACCGCCCTGGCGACGACGTCGATCTCACGTTCGTAGAGGATCAGCCGCTTGGCGTCCTCGATCCAGACCACCACCTCCATGGGGTCGATGATCCCGCCGCAAGCGGCCTGGGAGAGCGCGTCCTCGGCACACTCGGTGAGGGCCTTCACGACTCCGTCGAACTCGCCATCAGCGAACGATTCGTCTTTCTCGCTGCTCTCGATCTTCTCGCTGACCCGCATGGAACGATCCTCTCTCACCTCTCCCACTGATCCCACCAATCACCAATCCACCAATCACCAATCGGCGGAGTCTAGCAGCCCGGCGGACAACCCGCGCTCTGGCGCTGATTCGGGTCGGCGGGGTATGGTCCCGCTCGACCCCCGCGAATCCCGGGCACGGCGCCCCCGCCCCCAGCCCGCAATGGCTCCTCGGAGAACGCTCTCGTGACCGTCTACAGCCACTCGCGGCTCTCGAGCTTCGAAAAGTGCCCCAAGCAGTTCCAGTATCGTTACATCCTCAAGATCCCGGTCGAGACCGAGGGAATCGAAGCTTTCCTGGGCAAGCGCGTTCACGAGGTGCTCGAGCGTCTCTACGATTTCGTCCACATCCAGAAGCTGATTCCCTCGCTGCAAAAGGTGATCCACCGCTACCACGTCCTCTGGGATGATAGCTATGACGAGAAGCGGGTCAGGATCGTTCGCAAGGGCACGCCGGCATCGTTCTACCGGGACCTGGGAGCCCGCTGCCTGGAGACCTTCTACCGGCGCCATCACCCCTTCGACCAGGATGAGACCCTCGGCATCGAAGAACACGTCGAGTTCGATCTCGATGAAGCCGGCGACTATCGCTTCCAGGGATACATCGACCGCATCGCACGCGCCCGGGACGGAGCGATCGAGATCCAGGACTACAAGACCGGCCGCTACGTCCCCTCCCAGGAAGAGCTCGATGACGATCGCCAGCTCGCCCTCTATCAGCTGGGGATCGCGGATCGCTTCCCGGACGATCAGCCCGTGCGACTCGTCTGGCACTACCTGCAGAAGAGCCAGGTCCGCACTTCGGAGCGCACGCGGGAGCAGCTCGCGGAGCTTCGAGAGGAGACGATCAAGCTGATCGACCAGATCGAGAGCGCCACCCAATACCCCAGCCAGCGGAGCCGGCTCTGCGATTGGTGTGAGTACAAGACCCCCTGCTTCGCGAGTGAGTCGTGAACACCGGCGCCGGCCCGCCCGCCGAAAGCGATGCAAGAGAGCCCCTTTCTCCTCCGGCCGCCGAGTTCACCTCCACGGTCGAGCATCGCGTCGCCTTCTACGAAACGGACGCCATGACGGTGGTCCATCACGCGAACTACCTGCACTTCTTCGAGCGCGCGCGGGTCGAGTGGCTTCAGGAGCACGACCAGCCCTATACGGAGTACGTCGCGCAGGACATCCACTTCGCCGTCACCCAGGCACGAGTCAGCTACCACCGCAGCTCGCGCTTCGACGATCTGCTGCACATCACGACCTGGGTGGAGTGGGTACGGGGAGCGTCGCTCTCGATGGCTTACCGGGTGGAGCGAGACGGGGAGCTCATCGCCTCGGGCCAGACCGAGCACGCGGCGGTGTCGGGGGAGGGGCGCGTGCGCAGGATCCCGCGTGAGCAGCGAAAGCGTATGGCCGCAATCAGCCGCGAGGTCCTGAACCGCTCCCGTTGAGGCTGCCGATCAGCCTGCGAACCGTATTCGAGATCCGCGCGGTCACCTTCTCGTTCGCCCAGGTCATCACCCGGTCGATCGTGTCCAATGCGTCGCCCTGGCCGGGCCAGTGCTGACGCACGACGTCGGGATGAACGACCTTCAGGAGCTGGGAGAGCGCGGCACCCACGATCAGGAGATCGTCGATCAGGCCGATCGGTCCCAGCAGGACCTCGGGCACCAGGTCGATGGGGGAGATCACATACGCGAGCGCGGCGCCCGCGATCAGCTTGGCTCCGAGGGGGACCCGCGGATCGCGCACCAGGCGGAAGAGCAGCACGACCATGTCGGGCAGCAAGAGGAGGAGGTCACCCAGGCCGGAGGCCCGGCCGGGCCGCAGCTCGAGCACCGAAGCGCGCAGACGGTCGTAGAGCCGCAGCTCCTTGGGGTTGAGCTCGATCTCGATCACTCGCTCTTCATTCGCTTCCGACGTCATTCAGGGTTCCACCCATCCGGATTGCAGACCCGGAGTCGCTGCGGCTCAATGCGCCTCGAGCACCAGCGGGTTGAGCGCACCGACGAGGGCGCGGCCATCGCTTTCGCGCAGAGGCAGACTCAGGAGTGCCGCCACGGTGGGCGCAACGTCAACCTGCTCCATCCAGGGTATCCGAAC